>CAZKGE010000117.1:0-7124 GCA_964552065.1 uncultured Oscillospiraceae bacterium
CGCCCGCAACGCCGATGAGCGGCGCGCCGCCGTATTCCGAATACTCGAGGCTCTTCTTGAGCCGCACGAACGCGGGCCTGGCAAGCAGCGCGCCCATTTTGGTCAGCGCGCCGGCGGTGAGCTCGGCCTTGAGTTTTTTCATCAGCATCGAGGCCGTGCCTTCGATCGTCTTAAGCACGACGTTGCCGTCGAAGCCGTCGCAGACGACGACGTCAAACCCACCCGAGAGCACGTCCCGCGCCTCGCAGTTGCCGGCAAAGCGGACGGGCGCGCTCTTGAGAAGCTGGTGCGCGGCCTTGGTCATCTCGTTGCCCTTCTCCTCCTCGGCGCCGTTGTTGAGCAGACCGACGCGCGGCTTCTTTATGCCGAACACGCGCTCCATATAGGTCGAGCCCATCAAAGCAAACTGTGCGAGGTACTCCGGCTTGCAGTCGGTGTTTGCGCCGCTGTCGAGCAGCAGCGCGCAGCCCGTGAGCGTGGGCAGCGCGACCGCGAGCGCGGGCCGCTTGACGCCCTTCTGGCGCCGAATAATCAGCGTCGCGCCGGTAAGCAGCGCGCCGGTGCTGCCCGCCGAGACGATGCAGTCCGCGCGGCCGGCCGCGACGTCCTCGAGCGCGCGCACCATCGAGGAATCCTTCTTTTTGCGGATGGCAAGCGTGGGCTGCTCGTCGCAGCCGATCGTCTCGGTCGTATACACGACCGACACGCGCGATACGTCGAACCGGCCCGCGGCCACGGCGTCGTCAAGCGCGGACTTGTCGCCGTAGAGCGTCAGCTCCGCGTCCTCGGGAAGGAGCTTGAGCGCGGCCTCGCAGCCGGAAAGCGCGGCGAGCGGCGCGTTGTCGCCGCCCATGACGTCGATGGCAAGGTTCATACAGCATCCCCCCTAGTTTGTGCAACAAATTATATCAGAAACCAGGCCCAAACGCAAAAAAGGCTTTCATGCAACCGCACAAAAGCCTTCCGCGCTCCACACGAAAGAAGGTGAACCGTTACGCGTTCTTCTTTTCCTTTTTTTCCATGTCGAGAACCTTCGCGCCGTCGTAGGTCCCGCACTTTTTGCAAACCGTGTGCGGCGTGACCAGCGAGTGGCACTGCGGGCATTCCACGAGGGTCGGCGCGTCCAGACGGAACGTATTCGCCCGCCTCGAGTCCCGCCTCGCTTTCGAAGTTTTTCTCTTCGGTACTGCCATGGTTACACCTCCTTATGTTCGTTACTCAATTCCGCTAAGCCCGCGAACGGCGTTTTACCATCCGCAGCCTGACAGTTGCATGGTGTCGTATTGCGGTTGACACCGCAAATCGGGCAGAGTCCGCGGCAATCCTCGCGGCACACCGACGCGATCGGAAGGTTCAGGTACAGATTGTCCATCACCGCGTCGTCGAGCTTAAGCCGCTCGCCCTCATAGGCGTAGGTCTCGCGCTCGTCCGGCCGCTCCGGCGCCTTCTCGAACCGCTCGGATAACGCGGCCGCGACCGCTTCCTCGAAGCTCTCGCCGCAGCGCGCGCATTCGGAGCTGAGCCTAGCCTCGATCGTCCCCGTCACCGTAAACAGCTTGCCGTCGAACACGTACGTGCCGCCGACCCGTACGGGCCCGAGAAACCGCAGCTCGCGACCAAGGTAGGTCTGCCGCTCCACCGGCATCTCGCCGGAAAACGCGAACGGTTCGCCGATGTTCTTGAGCGCGGCCGCGATATTGATCTCCATGTCCTGCGTTCACATCCCTTGCCGGCAGGCTTAAAAAGCACGACCAACCAATATATTAGCGATTTCGCCGGCGTTTGTCAACTGCATTCTTGCCGCGCTTTGCGCCCGTATGCGCGGCGTTTGCGGCGGGTTTTGCCTCCTCGCGCGGCGGCGGCACGAGACAGCCGCGGCCAAAGCCGATCAGGTCGCTTCTTCCCGCCCGTTCCAGCGTCCGGCGCACGAGCGCGAAGTTTTTCGGTTCGTAGTACTGCAAAAGCGCGCGCTGCATGCGCTTCTCCTCGGGCGATTTCGGCACGTAGACCGGCTCCATCGTGCGCGGGTCCAGCCCGGTGTAGAACATGCACGTCGACAGCGTGCCGGGCGTGGGATAGAAGTCCTGCACCTGCTCGGGCCGCATGCGGTTCTCCTTCAGATAGAGCGCAAGCTCGATCGCGTCCGAAAGCTCCGAGCCGGGGTGCGACGAGATCAGGTACGGCACGAGATACTGGTCGAGGCCGAAGCGCCGGTTCAGCCGCGCGTATGCCTCGGTGAAGCGCTCGAACACCGCGCGCGGCGGCTTGTTCATATAGTACAGCACGCGGTCGGACACGTGCTCCGGCGCGACCTTGAGCTGGCCGCTGACGTGGTGCCGCACAAGCTCGCTCAAGAACGCGTCGCTCTTGTCGTATAGCGCGTAGTCATAGCGCACGCCGGAGCGCACGAACACACGCCTGACCCCCGGCAGCGCGCGCAGCTTTTTCAATAGCGCCGTATAGTCGCTCTCGTCGGCGACAAGATTCTGGCAGCGCTCGTAGCCGATGCACTGTTTGTCCGCGCAAACGCCGACCGTCAGCTGCTTTTTACAGGCGGGCTGCCGGAAGTTCGCCGTGGGGCCGCCGACGTCGTGGATCACGCCGCGAAACGCCGGATCGAGCGTCAGAAGCTTCGCCTCGGCGAGGATCGACGCGTGGCTGCGCGCCTGGACGACGCGCCCCTGGTGGAACGTCAGCGCGCAGAAGCTGCAGCCGCCGAAGCAGCCGCGCGCGGACGCAATCGAAAACGAGACCTCGTCGAGCGCCGGAACGTGCGCGCGGCAGGACGGGTGCGCGCGGCGCGTGAACGGCAGCGCGTAGATTGCGTCCAGCTCCTCGGCCGTCAAAGGCGGCTGCGGCGGGTTGACCACGAGGCACCCCTTCTCGTGCGGCTGCACGAGCGCGCGGCCGCGCACGGCGTCGTGCTCGCGCTCCTCGGCCATAAAGGCCTCGGCGTATCTGCGCTTACTTTGCGAAACCTCCGTAAACGAGGGCAAGATCACCGCGTCCGGCACATCCTCGGGCTTGTCCACGCGGTAGCAAACGCCGCGCACGCCCGTGACCGAGCGCACGTCGCGGTTTGCCGCCAATGCGTCCGCCACCTGCACGACCGAGCGCTCCGCCATGCCGTAGAGCAGAATGTCCGCGCCCGCGTCGTACAAAATCGAGTGGCGTACCTTATCGTCCCAGTAATCGTAGTGCGCAAACCGCCGTAAGCTCGCCTCGATGCCGCCGAGGATCACCGGCACGCCCGAATACGCCTCGCGGCAGCGGTTGCCATACACGATTGCCGCGCGGTCCGGCCGCGCGCCGGCTCTGCCGCCGGGCGTATACGCGTCCTCGCTGCGCGGCTTCCTGGCGGCGGTATAGTGGTTCACCATCGAGTCGATGTTGCCGCCGGTGACAAGGAACGCGAGCTTCGGCCGCCCGAGCGCGCGGAACGCGTCCGCGCTATGCCAGTCGGGCTGCGCGAGCACGCCCACGGTATACCCGCGCTTTTGCAGCACGCGCGCGATAATCGCCGCGCCGAAGCTCGGGTGGTCGACGTACGCGTCGCCGGACACCAGCACAAAATCCGCCGACTGAAAGCCGCGCCGGCGCATCTCATCGGGCGTGATAAACGGTATGGTGTTCTCGGGAGAATCGGTCATGGGAGGTCGGCTTCTTTTTTCCAGCCGGCGCGCGGCTGCTCGGGCTGCTGCGGCACGCGGCGCAGCTCCTCGTCGACGGATTTCTTGCGCGGGGCGGCGGTCCCCGTCTCGATCTCGAGCGCGACCGCGTCTGCAATCGCGCGCACGGTGTCGTCGGGCAGGTCGGCGCCCGGCGCGGGCGCCGCGATCGCCGCGCGCGGCGGCGCGATACGGCGCGGCTGCGCAAGCCTCCTGCGCGTGTCCGCGCTCTCGAGCATGCGGTCCGGCTGCACGCCGCCGGAGGCCGCCACGATGCTGTCGTAGCGCTTGAGCTCCTGCAGCATCTCCTCCATCGCGGCCGTCATCTCGAGGCGCTCCTTCTGAAGCGTCTCGATCTCGGTAATCATATCGTCAAGGAACGCGTCCACCTCGCGGACATCATAGCCCATGAACGACTTGGAAAAAACCTTGTTGACGATATCCGAAGTCTTGATCATACCGCTCCTTAAAAAGCAGGCACACCAATGCGTAATTGATGTGCCCGCATGCTTGCTCCCCCTGGCCCGGGTTACATCGAATCGCCAAAGTCGTCGTTATTCCCGACTACATCATAATTATTCGGTGCGACGACAAAAATTCCGCGAGATATTTTGCACATGGTCCCGCTGAGCGCATACACGGCGCCGGAGAGGAAGTCCAGTATGCGCTGCGCGCACTCCACGTCCAGCTCCTCCATATTCACGATGACCGGCTTGCGGTTCTTCAGGTTGTCGATGATGATCTGCGTGTCCTCGTAGCTGACCGGATGGTACACGATCATCTTCATGCCGCCGGAAATCGGCAGATTCGAGCCCGTCGAGGCGGCCGGCGCGGCCTTTTCGGCCTTTGCGCGCGACTGCGCGCGGTTGCCGAAGTGCACCACGTTATCGCCGCGGCTGTCGCTCTCCTCGCGGTAATATTCGTCGCGCTCCTCTTCGGGTTCGTCGCTTTCCTCGATTCCGATGAAATCCAGGAACTTCGTGTATAGACTCGCCATCCAGTTTCCTCCCACATATGCGGCCGCCCGCGGCGGCCAAACCCCGTTATTTTACCCGCTCCCCGAATATCGCCGTGCCGACCCGCACCATCGTGGCGCCCTCCTCGATCGCCACGGCAAAATCGTGGCTCATGCCCATGGAGAGCTCGGTGATCGGCAGCTTCGGGTACTCTTGCCTGAGCCGGCAAAAGAGCTCGTACATCCGCCTAAAATACGGCCTTGCCGCCTCCGGCTCCGCCGCCGGCGGCACGCACATCAGGCCTTTCGTGCATAAATGCGAACATTCCGAGAGTATCCCCACAAGGGACGGCAGTTCCGGAATGGAAATCCCGCCCTTTTGCGGCTCGTCGCCAATGTTCACCTGCACCAATACGTCCTGCACGCCCCCGTTCGCCGCGGCCGCCTGTTCCAGTTTTTCACAGAGAGCGGCGCGGTCGACCGACTGAATCGTGCCGACCCGATTACAGACGTATTTTAACTTATTCGTCTGCAGTTGTCCAATGAAATGGGTCTTAAGGCCCTGCTGTTCAAAGAAATTTAACTTCTCCTTCAAATCCTGGACACGATTTTCTCCCACTTCCGTCACACCCGCAGCAACCGCCTCCGCGATGCGGGGAATGCCGACGAACTTGGTCACCGCGATCAAACGCACGTCGCCCGCGCTTCTCCCCACGCGCGCGCAGGCCGATTCCATGCGCTCTCGGACGTCGCAATAGTTATCAAAAACCACGCTCATGGCTTGATGTATTTCTGGCCCACGGCCAGCGTGTCGGTAGAGTTCCGCGCGCGGATCACCGCTTTTTTGCCGTCCTCGGCGAGCACGTCGATCTCGACGCGCAGCGGCTGGTCCCCGTACTTGATGTTGAGGCCGGCCACGCCGTTGACGATGTCGATCGCGTCCACCGGCACGACGAGCCCCTGCGCGGACTTGGTGACCTTTGCAGACACCATGCGCACGCCGACAAGCTTGCCGATGTCCGTACTAAACTCGAGAATGTTCACGATCTGCTTGTCCGAAACCGCGGGCTCGCGCGCCGTGGCCTCATACACCTGGTCGGAGTAATCCGTAAACGTAATGAAGTACTTCTCGCCCGCCGACAGCCGCAGCGGGTCGGTCGCCTTGGTCACAAACAGCAGGTACCAGTGCGTCGGCTTGATCAGCCGGTACAGCGGGATGTCCTCAACGGATTCCTTGACGACGCTCGTGTTGCCGCCGGCCACGACCTTGTCGATCAGGTCCGCGTTGATCGTGCTGAGCTTGTTGATCGCGAGCGCCTGCTCGTAGCCGTCGAAATAGAAGCTGATGATGCCGGTGCCCGCGCTGTTGACCACGTCGCGCTTCCAGCTCTTGACGCTGTTTTGCTGTTCGTCAAGCTGCGAATACATCGTGGTCAGCTGCGGGTCGGCGGAGACGAGCGTGCGCAGCACGGTGCTGCGCTCGGACTGCAGGTCCTTGAGCGACTGCTCGAGCGCGAGCATGTCGAGGTCGGTCTGCCCGCGCGACGCGGCGCGGATCTGGTCCTCGACCGTCAGAATGCGCGTGTCGACGTCGGCAAGCTCCGGCGGGACCGTGCCGGCGAGCAGCTCCATCTGGTGCGCGTACACCTGCTTTTGCAAATTGAGCAGCGTCACCATCGTCTCGTCCTGATAGCCGCGCTTGAACACCTCGGCAATCAGCGTGCCGTCCTCGACGGTCTGGCCTTCGACCACGTCGAACGTGACCTTTTCATACGCCTCGGTCCGCACGACCGCCTCGTCACGCACGATCACGCCGCTCATGTCCAGCTCCGCGCCGATGCTGCCGTAGGCGATCTCGTTGCCGTGCAGTCCAACCCTGGCCAGGAATACCGCGAGCGACAGCACGGCGGCAAAGCCGAGCAGCACGGCGTAAAAGCGGCCCTTGTTCTTGAGCTTCCTCGTCTTTGCCACGGCTATTCCACCTCGTACCCGGGCTTATCGGACCTGCCGTGCTGGCGGTCGAAGTTCTCCCCGTTCTTCTCGCGGTAGCGGGCAAACAGCTCGTCCGCGTCCATGCCGCTGCGGAGGCACATGCTCACAAAAAAGTGCAGCACGTCGACAAGCTCGTTGCGCACCGCACCATCGTCGACGGGCCTTTTATTTTTCCACCACTTGAAATTGACCTCGTCGAGCACTTCGGCAAGCTCGCTCATCATCGCGAGCACGCCCTTCTGAATCCACTCCTCGGTGGAATAGTCCAGATGGCGGCGCGTCTCAATGTCGGAATCCAGCGCGCGCTGCATCGAAAATATCGTATCGAGTTTATCCATATCCGTCCCCCCGGCGGTCTGCGCGCTAGAACCCCTTTGAGACGAGCTCCGTCAGCGCGTCCGCATGCGGCTCCGTGCGCCCGACGAACGCCGCGCAAAGCTTCGTTCCGTCCAGCGCCGTTTCAATCACCGCGTTAATATCTTCCATTGTAACACAGGCGATGCGGTTTA
>CAZKGE010000118.1:0-210 GCA_964552065.1 uncultured Oscillospiraceae bacterium
GAACCGGTTCTGGAGCATACTTGCCGCCGTGTTCGGCGAACCGCTGCCGCAGGGCGCCGGCGAACGGCGCGCGTTTGCGCTGGAGCACGGCATCGCGCTGTGGGACGTGCTCGCCTCGTGCCGAATCTCGGGCTCGGCCGACAGCTCGATCCGCGAACCGGTCGCCAACGATATTGCGGGCCTGCTCAAAAAAACGCGGATCAACGCCGT
>CAZKGE010000118.1:236-7109 GCA_964552065.1 uncultured Oscillospiraceae bacterium
GGCCGGGATCCCGCCGATCCCGCTGCCGTCGACATCGCCCGCCAACCGCACGCTGTCGTTCGCCGCGCTCATCGACGCGTACCGCGCGGCGCTGCTGCCGCTGCTGCGATAAAAAACGGACCGGGGAACGGTCCGATTAAAACGCGTATGGGGGGAATTTGCGAGGGCGCCGCCCTCGCGCACCCGCTTCTTTTCTTAAAGAAAAGAAGCAAAAGATACGAAAGATACCTCGATAGAGTTGCTTGCCAGAATGGGTTCCCAAAGGGGGCCGCAACCGAGCGCCGCCAGTGGCGGATGAAGCGAGGCGTAGGCCCAGTGAGCAAGGGAGCGCAGGCCCAAAGGGGCGTGCGCGACCTTTGCGAACTGTGGATCGTCGGCCCTTTGGCGGGAGGGCCAAAGCTGAGCGCCGCCTGTGGCGGATGAAGCGAAGGCCCAGCGAGCAATAGTCGCGCAAGCCGATACAGGCTTGCGCGACTATTGCGAACTGTGGAAGGGGGGCAGAGCCTCCGCAACTCAAGTCCCCCTCACTCCTGCCCGCCGTCGGCGATCTCGCGCATCTTGACGAGGATGCGCGCGATCAGCCGCGAGATCTGCACCTGCGACACGCCGAGCTTTTCGGCGATCTCCGCCTGCGTCCTGTCCATAAAGAACCGCATCACGATGATCTGTCGCTCGCGCATGTCGAGGCGGCTCAGCATGTCCTTAATCAGGAGCCGGTCCACGAACTGCTCCTCGTTGACCTCGTCGGTGACAAAATCCTGAATCGACGCGCCCTGCTTCTCGTCGCTGAGCGTCTCGTTGAGCGACACGGTCGGCCGCAGCGCGTCGAGCGCCATGGCCACGTCCTCGGGGCTCTCGCCGATTTCAAGCGCGATCTCGACGACGCCCGCCTCGCGGCCGGTGCGCTCCGCAATGCTTGCCGCGGCGGCGGTGGCGCGCATGGCAAGCTCCTTGACGCTCCTTGCCACCTTGACCGCGCCGTCGTCGCGCAAAAAGCGCTTGATCTCGCCCGCGATCATCGGCACGGCGTACGTCGAAAACCGCAATCCCAACGAGATGTCGAAGCGCTGGATCGCTTTGGCAAGGCCCATGCTGCCGAGCTGCATCAGGTCGTCGTACTCCACGCCGCGGCAAAGGTAACGTTTCACCACGGACTTGACCAGCGCGAGGTTGCCCTCGACCAGCCTGTCCTTGGCGGTCTCGTCGCCCGTTTGCGCGCGGCCGATCAGCTCGATTGTCTCCTCGTGGGAGAACATCGCGCCGGAGCTCATTTTTCCTCCGCGCCGACGCGCTTTGTCATGGTGACGGTCGTGCCCTTGCCCGGCTCGGAGTCTACGAGCACCTCGTCCATGAACGCCTCCATCACGGTGAAGCCCATGCCCGAGCGCTCGAGCTCCGGCCGCGTCGTGTAGAACGGCTGGCGCGCGAGCTCAATGTTCGGGATGCCGACGCCGCTGTCGGAGACGACCACGGTGATCTCGCGGCCGGTCAGCGTGCACTCCATGCGGATCGTGCCGCTCTTCTGCTCGTAGCCGTGTATGATGGCGTTCGTCACGGCCTCGGACACGGCCGTGCGGATGTCCGACAGCTCCTCGATCGTGGGATTCAGCTGCGACACGAACGACGCGGCGCACGAGCGCGCGAGCCCCTCGTTTTGAGACAGGCTCAAAAACTCCATAACCATCCGATTATCCATTGTTTCTCCCCTCCCCTAGCACCGTTCGACGAGCGCGTACAGCCCCGACATGCGGAATATGCGGTCGATCGACGCGCGCACGCCCGACACGATCAGCTTGCCGCCGCGCGCGGTCAGCGTGCGGTAGCGGCCCAGCACGACGCCTAAGCCCGCGCTGTCCATGAACGTCGTATTGGTCATGTCGAGCTGCAGTTCGCGCACGGTCACGTCGCGCAGGACGCTGTCAAGGGCGGCCTTGACTTCGGCCGCGCTGTGATGGTCGAGCTCCCCGGAAAGCCGCACGATCACGCGCTGCCCCCTTCGAACGGCACTGATGTCCATACCCGGTGTTCCTCCATCGGCTTGTTATCTTGTGAACTATAATTTTCAACAGGCGTTTTTTGCGCCCTGCATCGAAACGCATGGTCGTTTGTCGTATACATACTAAGTATGTACGCGAACATATGATTCCATACATGGGGGTGTGCGCATGCGTGTATTCCGCTTCCTTTTGTCGTGCTTTCTCGCGGTCTTTCTGATCGTTTCCCCGCCGATCATCAAAAACGGCCTCGCCAAGGACCCGCGCCGCGCGGTATTTGAGGAGGATGCGCCCGGCTGGTACGGCGTCGTCGAGCTGTGGCACATCGCGTCCTTCAAACCCTATCAGGGCAGCGCGACGAGCTTTCTCGAAACCGCGGCCACGGCCTACAACAAGAAGCACCCGGGCGTCCACATCAAGGTCACGGGCATGACGGAGAAGAAGTTTCACGAGCGCAGGGCGCGCGGCGAACGGCCGGACGCGTACTCGTTCGCGTCCGGCTTCCTCGGAACGGAGGACCTGGCGGCGCTCGGCCTTGCGCTGCCCGCGCTCGCCGCCGGAATCCCCGCGGCCGAGAACGGCGGGGCGCTTTTTGCCGCGCCGTACTTCTTCTCGGGCTACGCGCTCGCGGTCAACCCGCAGCTGCTCTACCCCGCGAACCTGACCGCGCCGGAAACGGTCGACGCGGCGTTTTTGCAGCAGGCGCTGTCGCTCAAGAAAAAGACGCCGCAGCTATACGCGCCCGAGATCGCCGCCGCGATGTTCAACGTCCGCGGGAGCCTCGCCACGCGCGAGCAGTTCCTCGAGGGCAAGTCGCTCGCGGGGCTGATCGACCTGTACACCTACGGCGCGATCGGCCGCAGCGACACGCTCAACATCCTGATCGAGACGCTGCCGTACGCGGCATTTACGGACCTTGTGCAGTACGTCGGCGCAAACGCGGGCACGGACGAGACAAGGTGCGGCATCGTGGCGGATTTTGCCGCGTATCTTCTCTCGGAGGACGTGCAGCGCCGCCTGCCGCAGCTTGGGGCGATGCCCGCGGCACGGGACGTCCCCGGCGTCGTGTTCTCCGACGACCTGCTCGTGGACTTTTACGCCGCGTCAAGCGGTATGATCGCGCCCGACCCGCTGCTCTATCACGCCGAAAAGGACGCGCTCCTTGCCGAGGCGCGCGCGGCGCTTGCCGGCGACGAGGCCGCGCAAATCGCGTTTTCAAAGCGAATGGAGGTTGTGCTTGGGGGAGAATCTTGATATGATACAAGGGATGGAATTCGCCGTTATGCGCGTCGCTTCGGCGCTGAAAAACGAGGGCGTCGAACGGAACGTTCCGCTCTCCATGCTGACCAGCTTCCACATCGGCGGCACCGCCGCGCTCGTCGTGCGGCCGGAAAGCGAAGAGGCGCTGCTTTTTGCGCTCTCCAGTATCCGCGCCGAGTGCTGCCCGTACCACGTGCTCGGCAACGGCACGAACGTGCTCGCGCCCGACGAGGGCTTTGCCGGCGCGATCGTGCGCGTCGACCGCGAGTGGGCCGCGCCGCGCTTTTGCCGCACCCGCGTCACCGCCGACGCGGGCATGCGCCTCTCGCGCCTTGTCGACGCCGTCCTCGACGCGGGGCTGATGGGCCTCGAGTCGCTCTGCGGCATTCCCGGCACGGTCGGCGGCGCGGTCGCGATGAACGCGGGCGCGTACGGCGCGCTGATTTCGGACCACATCAAAAGCGTACGTTTCCTCTGCGGCGGGCGCGTTTACGAGGAGAAAACGAGACCCTCCGACTTCGGCCAGCGCCGCAGCCGCTTCGCCGCGCCGGACGTCGTCGTGCTTTCGGCCTCGTTCGAGCTGCCGCGCGACGACAGCACCGCGCGGAAGCGGCTCGACGAATGCACCGCCATGCGCTGCGAAAAGCAGCCGCTCGCCTTCCCGTCGGCGGGCAGCGTATTCAAGCGGCCCGACGGCCACTACGCGGGCGGGCTGATCGAGCGCTGCCGCCTCAAGGGCGTGCGCGTCGGCGACGCCGAAGTCAGCTGCCAGCACGCTGGCTTTATCATCAACCGCGGCGCCGCGACCGAGCGCGACGTGCTCGAGCTCATCGCGCTCATCCAGCAGCGCGTGTTCGACGAGACCGGCGTGCGGCTCGAGCGGGAGCTGAAGCGGCTCTGCGAGGTGTAGGGGTTCCGCGGAACGAGGAAGTTTTTTCGAGGGCTCCGCCCTCGAGCACCCGCTTCTTTTCTTAAAGAAAAGAAGCAAAAGATGCGAAAACGGTGAGCAAACCAGACCTTTTCCAAACGTTTTCGCAGGGATTCCAAAGGGACGTGTCCCTTTGGCGGGGTGCAGGGGCGGCGCCCCTGCAAAAACCCCCAACTCCCCGTTTCCCCTCTCCCTTTTCGGGAAACCCTGCACCAAGGAGGTGATCGCGCCATGTATCTTCTGATCGTAACGGGCCTGTCGGGCGCGGGCAAGTCGCTCGCGCTGCGCTGTCTGGAGGAGCAGGGGTACTTCACGGTGGACAACCTCCCCTCGCCGATGCTCAAGGAGTTTACGCAGCTGTGCGCCGCGGCGGTGCCGAGCATTCGCCGTGCGGCGGTCACGATCGACAGCCGCGAGAGCCTGCTCTCGCGCAGCGCGGCAAGCATGACGGCAGCGCTCGACAGCCTGAACGTGCCGTACGAGATCCTGTTCCTCGACGCGCGCGACGACGTGCTGCGCCAGCGTTACAACGAGGTGCGTCGCCGGCACCCGCTCGGCGACGCGGGCGACGCGGAGACGGGCGTGCGCCGCGAGCGCGTGTTTTTGCAGGCGATGCGCGACCGCGCCAACTACATTCTGGACACGTCGGACGTCAAGCCCACGGACTTCCCGAAGCTGATCGCCAAGGTGCTGCCGGAATTTGAGAGCAAGGACATTACGCTCCTTTTCTGCAGCTTCGGCTACAAGCGCGGCGTGCCAATCGACGCGGACATCGTGCTCGACATGCGTTTTGTGGATAACCCGTTCTACTATCCGGAGCTGAAGAAGCGCTCCGGCCTCGACGCGCCGGTGCGGGATTTCGTGCTCGGTCAGCCGTTTGCCAAGGAGTTTCTCGACCGCTGGGAGGACATGTTCGCCGCGATGCTGCCGCTGTACGAGAAGGAGGACAAGCATATATTCCGCATCTGCTTCGGCTGCACGGGCGGGCGGCACCGCTCGGTCGCGGCCGCCGAGGAGATGGCGCGGCGTTTCCTTGCGCGCGGCTTCTCCGTGCGCGTTTACCACCGCGACCTCGATCTGGAGGCCGAGGACATCGACCGAAGATTTCGGGACGGTAACTAAATGTCGTTCTCCTCATCGATCAAATCGGACCTTGTGCGCCTGCGCGTGCGCGGCCGCAACGCAAAGCTTGCGCAGCTCTCGGGCTTGACCAAGAGCTGCGGCTCTTTGAACATCAAAAGAAGCGGCCGGGCCGTGCTGTACAAGACCGAATCGCTGCCCGTCGGCAAGCACATCGCGGCATTGGCCACGTCGCTGTTCGGCGTCGACGCCGCGATCGAGCTAAGCCGCCGCGAGCGGCGCGAGAACTACCCGCTCACGCTCGTGACGCTGACGGGCGAAGCGGTCGGCGCGCTGCTTTCCGGCACGGGCGTGCTGGACGAACGCGGCGCGTTTTTGTTCGACGCGGGCGCGCCGGAAGCGCTCGTTTGCGACGAGGACTCCCAAAAAGCGTTCCTGCGCGGCGCGTTTTTGGGCAGCGGCTCGGTCAACGACCCGGTGCGCGGTTACCATCTCGAGATCGTCGCGCGCACGGATGCGTTTGTCGACTCGCTGCTTACCCTGCTTGCCGGTTTCTCGGTCGCGGCCGGGCGCTCCGAGCGGCGCGGGCGCGAGATCGTCTACGTCAAGGGCGCGCACGTCGCCTCGTTTCTCGCCTTGATCGGCGCCTCCTCCGGCGCGCTCGCGTTCGAGAGCGCGCGCACGGAGAAGGACTACCGAAACTACGTCAACAGGACGAGCAACTGCGAGACCGCCAACATCGGCAAGACCGTCAACGCGTCGCTTCTGCAGATCCGGGCGATCGAGCGCATCGAGCGCGTGACGGACCTTTCCGGCCTGCCGGAGCCGCTCTACGAGGCGGCGCGGCTGCGGCTTCGCTACCCCGACGCGACGCTTTCCGAGCTAGCCGACCTTGCCGAGATCGGCAAATCCGGCATGAACCACCGCCTCGCGCGGCTGATCCGCATCGCGGAGGACCTGGGAGAAGATGAGCACTGATTTTACGCACCTGCACGTACATACGCAGTACAGCCTGCTCGACGGCGCGGCCCGCATCGACGACCTTGTCGAGCGCGCAAAGGCGCTCGGGCAAACCGCGCTCGCCATCACCGACCACGGCGCGCTCTACGGCGTCGTGGACTTCTACCACGCCTGCAAAAAGGCGGGCGTCAAGCCCATCATCGGCCTCGAGGCGTACGTGGCTCCCCGGTCGCGCTTCGACCGCGAGGGCGCGCAGGACCGCGAGTACGCGCATTTAATCCTGCTGGCCAGGAACGAAACAGGCTACCACAACCTGATGCTGCTCGACTCGGAGGCGTTCCTGCATGGCTTCTATTACAAGCCGCGCATCGACTACGACCTGCTTGAACAGCACGCCGAGGGCCTTGTCTGCCTGTCCGCGTGCCTGGCCGGCGACATCCCGCAGCTTCTTTTGCAGAACCGTTACGACGATGCGCTGGCGCTTGCCGACCGCCTTTCCCGCATGTTCGGCGGGGATTTTTACATCGAACTGCAGGACCACGGCCTGCCGGAGCAGAAGCAGGTGCTGCCGGGGTTGCGGCGCATCGCAAAGGAGCTCTCGCTCAAGACCGTCGCGACGAACGACGTGCACTACGTCTCCGCGGACGACGC
>CAZKGE010000119.1:0-7088 GCA_964552065.1 uncultured Oscillospiraceae bacterium
GGCCGCCGGTTCGGGGGCAATACCCCTGTTCCATGCGCAACCACCCAAGCCGCGCCGCCGCGGTTGACCGCATGGCCGCAGCGGGGGGCGTCCTGCTTATTCCGTTGTGACGCCGAGCCGGTTATTTCAGCTTGATTGCCGCAAAACTTCTTGACTCTTTCCCTATCATTCCTTATAATTACCCTATTAAGTAATTATAAGGAGTTTTTATGGTCAGGGATTACTATACCGTCGAACAGATCTCCAGCATGCTGAACATCCACCCCAAGACCATCCAGCGCTACATTCGGGAGGGCCGGCTGCGCGCGGCAAAGATCGGGAAAAGCTGGCGGGTCACCGGCCACGATTTAAGCGTGTTTGTCGAGAGCGGCCGCGACGAACAATTCGGCCTGGAAAACCGGCCGGCGCGCAGCGTCGTCGCCTCGTCGGTCGTCGACATCACCGCGGTGGGAAAAGAGGACGCCATCCACATCATGAACACGCTGACGGCCGCCTCAAACGCTAAACCGCCGGAATACGGCCAGTCGAGCATGCAGTCGCAGTACATCGAGCACGAGAGCACGGTGCGCGTCACGCTCTGGGGCGGCATCCGCTTTATGTCGGCGATGCTGGATATGATTGCCGTACTGACGGAACAAAATATAAAGGAGGAGTGGAAATGAAAAACAGCGTATTCAAGACCGAACAAGGGCGGGACAAGATTCGGGCCTATTACAACCGCGTGCTGAGTCAGCTTCCCTTCGGGCAGCGAACCGTGGACACCGCTTTTGGGCGGACGTTTATGCTGACGGCCGGTCGGGAGGAGGCTCCGCCCGTGATCCTGCTGCACGGCTCCTGCAGCAACAGCGCGTTCTTTTTCCCCGAGATTCTGGCCCTGTCCGATCGTTTCCGGGTTTATGCGGTCGACATCGTCGGCGAGGCCGGAAACAGCGAGGAATACAGGCCCGACTTAAACACGAACGCTTTCGCGCTCTGGATGAAGGATGTGCTGGATGCGCTCGGACTTGAACAAACCGCTCTGGTCGGCAGCTCGCTCGGCGGCTGGATGGCGCTCAAATTCGCGACGGCCTATCCGGAGCGCGTTTCCAGCCTCGTTCTGATCGCGTCCGCCGGCCTTGCGAAGATTCGCCCACAGTTCATTGCCAATGCGGAGCAATCCCGGCAGGCGGTCGGGACCGTATCGGTCGACGCATCCATTCTTGGAGAACAGAGCATCCCGAAGGAAGTGCTCGAGTTTATGAACCTGATCGTCGAAAACTACGACCCGGTTCCGGAACTGCCCGTATACGCGGACGAAGAACTGCTGCGGCTTCACATGCCGGTCCTCTTTATCGGCGGGGAAAAGGACGTGATCGTTGACACGCAGGAAACGGCGCGGAATCTCTCCCGCCTCGTACCGTCGGCCGAGATCCGGCTGCTGCCGAACTGCGGGCATGCCGTCCTAAACGCCATCGAGTATATCCTGCCGTTTTTAACGCGGGACCAGGCGCCGCGCGCTTAATCCGCCACAATCGCCACCAGATAGACCATGGGACCCGGGCCCGGATTCCGCAGCTGGTGGGCGGCCTCCGCGCCGGACACGATCACGCAGTCGCCCGGCAGCAATGTGTGCTGCTCGCCGTCGTGATACAGGCAAACCCCTTCCAGAATGCAGAATGCCTCGGTTTTTCCCGCATGATTGTGCAGACCGACCCGGACGCCGGGCGGAACGGTTACCCGGCCCAGCATCTGAAAGCGGGAATTTGCATGGTCCTGCTTCTCCACGCAGTGCGCAATCGTGATTTGGCCCTGGCCTTCGTGCGGGTTCTCCAGTATTTCCGCCCGCTGCTCCGCTTTTCTCCGGATCATGCGCATCCATCCTTTCCTGTCCCGGGGTTTTATACGGGTAAAAAGCAAACCGCCGCCCGGGATTATAATCGGTTGCTGCTTACAGCAAGGGACCGATCCCGCTGATCAGCAGACTGAACAAAACAAGGCAGATCACGCCAAACCGCCAATTGCGGCCGATCGATACGGACCAGGAGGGCAGGCCGGTGGAGCTGCCCAGGATCAGCGAGATCGCGGAAAACGGAGAGAGCATGATGGCCAGCACCCAGCCGGTCAGCACGGCCCAGGCAAACGTGACGGTATTCATGCCGATGGACGCCGGAACGATGGAAGCGACGAGGGCCGTGCCTACCGCCACCGGATGAATGCCCACCAGGGAAGGCAAAATCATGATCGCCATAATCGCTCCGCACATCAAAGGCGGGAAGGCGACCAGCCATTCCGGCAGGAGCGCGGGAATCAGGTCCCCCAGGCCGGATATTTGCAGCGCCTTGCCCAGGAATCCGGCGGCGGCGAACAGGGTCACCTCGCTGCGAATCTTGACCAGGGAAACGCCGTAGTATTTTTTCATGCCCTGTCGATAGGCCGGCATATGGCGCTGAATCAATCCGCTCAGCAAGGGAAACGCGGCGGCCGCCAGCGAGATGATCACCATCAGTTCCCAGCCGGTGGTCAGGCTGAGGAGGATGATCGCGCCGACCAGGGACAGGACCAGATACGCCATCGTCCGGATCTTCGGCCAGTTGACGGCGGCGTTGGCGTCCGGCTGCAGGCGCGGGTAGCGCTCCGGCCGGCGCTTCATCTTCCATGCCACGGAAATGATATTGACGGCGATAAATATAAACGAAAACGCCAGGCCAAGCGGAATCAGGGACGGCCAGGCAATTCCGGTGCCGGCGGTGACGATCACCATGGACGCCCATGCCGGCGACCAGAAGCCGGAGGAACAATGGCTGCGCACCAACGTGGACAAAAAGACGTCCTCGGCCTGATACATTTCGCTGTGCGGATGCAGGATCTCGTACATGAGGATGAGCGCGCCCACGCTGATCAAAATCCCCAGAAAGTGGGAGCAAACGGAGGTAAAAACGCAGAAAGCAAGCAGGCTCTGCATCTTCGTTTGGGCGACAACCTTCAGCTCGCTTTGGTAATCCTCATAAAAAAAGGGCAACGACAGCATGGGCGTGGTGGAGAACAAAAGCACCAGGCTGGCGTTTTGCATGATTGCGGCCACCCAATCTTTCGGGCCCGCGCCGCTACACAGCAAAATGACGGCGCCGAACAGCAACAGGCCGACCACCACCAGGAAGTTTACCTTTGGCAGCAGGCGGATGCCCTGATACAGAATGATCAAAAGCAGCCCGCAGCAGACGTATTGCAGGACCTGTATCCGAAGAAAATAATGCAGAATGAACAAAACGCCGAACAACAAAATGATGCAGCGCATCACGTGGTCCCTGATGCCGAGCCGATTTTCCTGTCCCATACATCGATCCTTATTTGCGTCGGGTTGGGTGGAGAAAGAGCAAGCTGCCGATCTTATGCAACAGTATATCATCCATATTGCGGCATGTCAGCAGGGTATGCTCATATTTGCGGCAGCACGCGGCCATAAAGGCCGCAGCCGGCATAAAACGCTGAAAACCCCCGGGCTTCCGGGGGTTTTCTTTGTGATAAATCAGAGCCGGTAACGCGAAGCTCACGGGGCCGCCGCCGCGGTTTCCTCCTCCGCCACGATGGCGTCGTACGTCTTCTCGTCGATCGGGTAGCGGTGTATCAGGAGCACGCCCAGCAGGAAGATCGCCGCGGGGATGGGGCCCAGCAAAACGCGGATCATGAGCATCGCCGAGTCCGGCTGCGCCACAAACTGTTCGGCGGTTGCCGGCGTAATGTACTTGGCAAGCTCCAGCAGCGCGCCCGAGACCGCGGCGGCCAGCGCCACGCCGACCTGCGCGCAGAACGTCCACATCCCGTAGTACGCGCCCTCCTTGCGGGTTTTCGTGCGCACGGCGTCCACTTCGACGACGTCCGGGAGCATCGCAAAAGGCGGCACGTACCCAAAGCCTATGCCTACGCCCGCGAACACCATCATCGCGAGCGTAAAGTTCTTGCCGAGGATATGTCCGAGAGAGAAGATGGCCACGCAGGCGACGGCAAGTATCACGAGGGCGAGCTGATAGGTCCGCTTCTTGCCGATGCGCTTGGAAACGAGCACCGACACCGGCACACAGAGCATCGCCACGCCGAGCAGGATCAGCAGGGCCAGGGAAACGTCCTCCCTGTAAAAATACTTGAAGTAGTAGACGATCATCGACTGCACGAACGTGATGCCGATGAGGTTGAGCATATACACGCACGCAAGCCGGAGATAGACCCTGTTTCGAAACACGCCGAAGAACGTGGGCAAAAAGTCCGACTTTTTCACGGGAGCACCGTCGTGTGCCGGCTCGCGCACCGAAAGGAACGTGGCCAGTATCGTCGCCGCCATAATGACGCCGAAAACGAGACCGACGACGGAGAATCCCCTGTGCGGTTCGCCGACGAGGTCCACGATGGGCTGCACGGTCGCCGCGCCGAGCATCGTGCCGATAACGGCGAACCCGAAGCGGAAACCGTTGAGGCTGGTGCGCTCCTTGTAATCCTTCGTAAGCTCGGGCGTCAGCGAGCCGTAAGGGATATTGACGGCCGAGTAGGCGGTGTTCAGCAGGCAAAGCGCAAACGTCGCCCAGACGCACCCCAGCACCTGGGCGCTTCGGAAATCGGGCGTGGAGAAAAACATCCACATCGTCAGCAGCAGCGGCAGCGCGCCGATGAGCAGCCAGGGGCGGCGGCGCCCCCAGCGGGAGCGCGTGCGGTCGGAGTAGAAGCCTATGAACGGGTCTACGACGGCGTCCCAAATCTTCCCGATCAACAGGGCGGTGCCGGCCAGCGCGGCCGAAATACCCACGATGTCGGTCAGGAAGATGAGCGAGTAGGAACCCATTGCGGTGAAGAACAGGTTGCCTCCGAGATCCCCGATCCCGAACCCCGCCTTGACGCGGAGCGGCAGCTTGGCGTCCGCCGGCGCGGCGGTCTGGTCAGTGCTGTTTTTCATTGAGATACTCCTCAATACAATTTTCGAAGGATTGGGCAAGCTCGTCGGTTGCCTCCCGGGCCGCCCGCCTGGCGTTTTGGCGGTACGCCGGCAGCCGGGCGGAAAGGTCGATCAAGGAGCCGGGCACGAGCACCGCCTTCTTGCGGATGGCGTTGGGACGCGTCGTAATGTCGCCTCCCATGAGTCGGGCGCAGAGATCCTGCAGGTTGACGACGGCCTCGACGACGCGGTCGAACGCGGGGCCGGAAGCCGACCGGCCGGCAAGGTATGCGGCGTCATAATAGGACATCAGGTCCACGAGCTCCATGTGGCGCATCGCAAACCAGGCTTCACCCGCCCGTCGGTGCGCAAGCGCCAGCGGAATCCGGGAAAGACGCTCGATCGGGGCCTCCGGCAGGATGCGGTCCCAGCATTCCTGGCGGATGCGGTAGACGCGCTGCATCACGTCGCCGCCGCGGGAAAGTCCAAGCGTCCGCTCCGCGGCGTCCAGCGCGGCCTGCAGCAGCGTCTCCCAGCGGCTTTGCCGATCGGCCGCGCCGCCCGCAGGCGGTTCCGGCAAAGCGGTACCGCGCGTTTTTTCGTAATACGCCTCCGCAAATTCCAGCACGCGCGTCTCGATGGCCTCGATGCCCGCCTGCAAGCCCGGAAGATCGTTGGGCGCGAGAGGGACGGGCCGGAGGCCGCAGAGCGCAGAAAGACGGGAAACGGCGGCACGGACCTTTTTCTCGTCGCGCGGGTCGTAGCGGTAATGGATGGAGAGCGGGAGGATCGACGCTTTTTCGGGGCGGCCGGCTTTCTCCAAATCGGCCGCGCACCAAAACCCGATGCGCGCCACGCCCTGCTCGATCCTCGGCAGCGTTTCGCTGTGGTAAGAGATCTGCCCTTCGGGTGCAAGCGCCAGCGGGCTCGGATCGTCCAACGCGATGCTCCGGATCTCTTTGATGCTCGCCATATCCGTTTTGACGTGGTAGACCGGCACGGCGCCCGCGCGCGGCAGTAAAAAGCGGATGAACGCGCCCCCCCAGAGCGGGACGGCGTAGTCATGCACCATGCGCACGCGTGAGCTGCGCGCGAGCGGGTTGCCGCCGCGCCTGGCCAGGCGCGGTATGACGCTGTTGAAAACGTGGAAAAGCAGCTGCGGCTCGTCGCCGTAGGCGTGGCGGAACGCCACGATCAGGCGCGTGCGCCCGGCCTGAAAATCGCGCAGGGCCTCCAGAATCCGTTCGGGACTGCGAATTTCGATGGCGGCGAACTTCAGCGCAAGGCCTAGATACGGCCGCAGGATCAGCGGATCAATCAACCGCACCAGCGCGGAAAACCGGGACGGGGCCAAACGACGACGGGTTTGCGCCTCGGCGACCGGTCTTACGGCCAATCCGGTTTTCTTCATAACGCCTCCGAAACGTGTCGATTTATGTCATTCTATCAAACGGATATTTCGGTGTCAAACCGCATTCTCAGCGCTTGGGGTTTTCGGATATAAATGGCGGCAGCCGGGGCGGTAGATTTGTTGGCGACGTTTGGCGGAGATCACAAAAGATTATAAAAAAGAGCAATCTTGCGATTGCTCCGTTTCCGCACGGGAACTATTTGTGCTCATTGTGCTCAATAAGCGCAATTCTAACTCCATTCGGGTCTTCCATAAAGGCTAAGCTGCCGGCCAGCGTCGGAACCGGCTCCATAGTAATTTTGGCGCCTTTGGATTTGAGCGCTTTGATTGTAGCGGTTAAGTCTTTCACATCCATTCCCACGGAATAGAAGCCGGCCTCATGCACCGCATCTTTAATGAGCTCTACCATTGCATCCCCTTTGCCCTTCATCAGCGTAATCATGACCCCGGGCTGGGGATTGAACTGGCTGTCCACGTCAAATCCTATGACTTCCGAATAAAACCTGATCGACTCATCCATATCCTTAACGATCATCGTAGCGTACTTTACCTGAATATCCATCCGCATTCTCCTCATGCCGTATTTGGGGGGGGCCTTATCATATCATGTGCCGGACAACGGGAATAGCGGTTTAGGGCCGCGGGACAGCGCTTTGTGCGGAGAGGAATTCCGTTTAGCGCCCGGCGGCGCCAAAACGCGAAAACCCCCGGCACCTCCGGAGGTTTTCTTTATGCCAGAACCTGTGCCCTGACCTTGGTACCCAGTAGGGGAGTCGA
>CAZKGE010000120.1:0-7081 GCA_964552065.1 uncultured Oscillospiraceae bacterium
TTGCGCAGGCCTTTTCAAAATCCAGTGGGATGCCGGCGCGCTGCGCGGCGATGAGCGCGTTGATCACGCGATCGACGTTGCCGCCCGCGAGGTAGTGCGCTTCCAGCTTGTTGATCGAAACCGCAAGACCGGCCTTGGTGGCCTTAATCATCGGGTTGACGATGCGCGCGGGTACGACCTTGCGCACGCGCATGCCGACGAGCTGGAATATGCCGATCTTGACGCCGGAGGCGGAAGCCGCGATCCAGAGCCTGAGCGGCACGAAGCTGAAGAAGATGGACAGAAAGATGATCCCGAGAATGATGATCAGGATAGGCAAAAAGAATTCCATATGCTACCTCCAAAATGTCGTTCGTTGGGACGGCGGACGCGGCGACAGCGCCGCCGGATCAAAAGCGCGGGTTTCCCGAATACTGGTACTAGTATGCCACGCTTTTTTACTGGAGTTGCTGTTCGGCCGCTTCCTGCACGAAAATGTCAAAGCCCTTTACATCGGTCACTTCGACGGGTTTGCCGGGTTCTACGAACGCGCCGGTCGTGGTCACGCTGATGCGGCGCCCGTCGATTTCGGCAGCGCCCGCCGGGCGAAGCGGGGTGATGGCGACGCCGTGCCTGCCGACGAGCAGGGTGCGGTCGTCCGAGGTCACGGGAGAGGAGTTCACGTCGATACGGTCCTGAAGGACCAGGTGCGAGCGGCTCAGGCCGCCCTTCTGAAACGAGCGGATCAGCCAGAGGAGCGCCAGCACGATGATGATCATCACGATGGCGACCATCAGAATGCCGATCTGCGGGGAACCCCAGCCGATCTGCATCACGACGACCGCGACAAGAGAGAGCAGCCCGACGATGCCCGAAACGCCGAGGCCCGGCGTGAGCATCTCGAGCACGAGCATGACGATGCCGACGACGAGACAGATCAGCGTCGGCACGGCGGCGGGTCCCAGGATTTGCGTCAGTGTCATTGGTATGCCTCCTATGCCCCAAATTCGGCGGCCTGTGTACGGATGTATTCCGGTACAACGTAATTATAACATAGATTTGGCGTCAAAATGCAAATTTTTTGCACACGGCAGGATTCGTAGCGATTCGATCAAAAGCAGCGATCCGGACGTTTTCCCCCATATGCCTCGGAAACTGTTGACAACGCGCCCGCGCGCGTCATAGAATGGTACAAATATCAAAGGCGACGACGGGAAAAGAGTAACGGCCGCAATGTTTCCGGTTCAGAGAGCGCGGGCAACCTGCTGAGAGCGCGCGCATCGGACGGGGCCGTAAAGTGCCTTCCCAGCAGCTCCTTCGGGGAACGGCGGACCCGCCAAGTATCCGCGGGCGTGACGCCGCGTTAAGGCGCGGACCGTTAGACTGAACGGACCGGTAAGCGGGGGCTTTTGCCCCAAATAAAGTGGAACCGCGGTGCGCAGCCGTCTTTATGGAGGTTGCGGCCGTTTATTTTTTGGGAAAGCGGAGGAAGTATATGTTTGGAACGCTCAGGAACGATATTCGATGTGTGCTTGACCGGGATCCCGCCGCGCGCAGCGTGCTCGAGGTGCTTTTGTGCTATCCGGGCTTCCGCGCGGTGCGGATGCACCGGTTCGCGCACGCGCTATATAAAAGCGGGCTGCGGTTTCTGCCGCGGCTGATCGCGGAATGGTGCCGCTTTTTCACCGGCGTCGACATCCACCCCGCGGCCAGGATCGGGCAGCGGCTGTTCATCGACCACGGCATGGGCGTGGTCATCGGCGAGACGACGGTGATCGGCGACGACGCGACGATCTATCAGGGCGCGACGCTCGGCGGCACCGGCAAGGAGACCGGCAAACGGCATCCCACGCTCGGCAATTGCGTGACCGTGTCGGCGGGCGCGGCGGTGCTCGGCCCGCTGACGATCGGGGACGGGGCCAAGATCGGCGCGGGCGCGGTCGTGCTCTCCGACGTGCCGCCGTACGCGACGGTGGTCGGCGTGCCGGGACACGTCGTGCGCATCCGCTGCCGCCCGGACTGCTGCGACCGGGAGAACTGCGCCATTGACCCGGACGAGTGCGAAAAGGCCGCGACCTGTCCCGTGCGCCCGCCGAAGGGCGAGGCCGGGATCGATCTCGACCAGGTGCATCTGCCGGACCCGGTGGAGGAGCAGCTGCGCGCGCTGGTCAAGCGCGTCGAGGCGCTGGAAAAGCGGCGGGAAGTCTGATACAATTACGGAAGAAGCTACGGAGGTACGCATGCAGGTTTACAATACCATGACGCGCAAAAAGGAGGAGCTCGTGCCCTTCGTGCCGGGGGAGGTCCGCATCTATGCGTGCGGCCCCACGGTATACAACTATTTTCACATCGGCAACGCGCGCCCGTTCATCGTGTTCGACACCATGCGGCGGTATCTGGAATACCGCGGCTACAAGGTGACGTTCGTGCAGAACTTCACTGACATCGACGACAAGATGATCAAGCGCGCGAACGAGGAGAACATCACGGTCAAGGAGCTTGGCGAGCGGTTCATCGAGGAGTACTACCGCGACGCCGACGCGCTCGGCATCAAGCGCGCCACGGTCAACCCGCGCGCGACGGAGCATATCGATAAGATCATCATACTGGTCGGGACGCTGATCGAAAAGGGCCACGCCTACGCGGTCGAGAACGGCGACGTGTACTTCTCCGTGCGCAGCTTCCCCGGCTACGGGAAGCTCTCCGGCCAGAACATCGACGACCTTGAGAACGGCGCGCGCGTCGATCCGGGCGAGGAGAAGCGCGACCCGCTGGACTTCGCGCTCTGGAAGGCCGAGAAGGCCGGCGAGCCGTCCTGGGATTCGCCTTGGGGCAGGGGGCGCCCGGGCTGGCACATCGAGTGCTCGGCGATGAGCATGTCGATCCTCGGGCCCACGTTCGACGTGCACGCGGGCGGGCAGGACCTGATCTTCCCGCACCACGAGAACGAGATCGCACAGTCCGAGGCTGCGACGGGCAGGCCGTTTGCGCGTTATTGGATGCACAACGGCTACATCAACGTCGACAACCAGAAAATGTCCAAGAGCCTGGGCAACTTCTTCACCGTGCGCGAGATCGCCGCGGAGTACGATCTTTCCGCCGTGCGGATGTTTATGCTGAGCGTGCAATACAGAAACCCTGTCAATTTCTCGCGCGAGCTGATCCAGCAGGCCGACGTGGCGCTTCAGCGGCTGCGCACGGCGCGCGAGCGGCTCGCCGAGGCGCGGCGCGCGGAGGAAACGGACGCGGACGCTGGGTTTATCGCGTCGCTCGCGGACTACCGGGCGCGGTTCGAGGCGGCGATGGACGACGACCTGAACACGGCGGACGCGATCGGCGTGCTGTTCGACTTTGCGCACGCGTGCAACACGTTTGTGACGGAGCCGCGCGGCAAAAAGGCGGTGGACGAGGCCATGGCGCTGTTCGACGCGCTCGCGGACGTGCTCGGGCTGCCGCTCGTGAAGGAGGAGTCGTTCCCTGCGGAGGCGCTGCAATTGGTTGAGGAGCGGCAGGCCGCAAGGAAGGCGAAGGATTTTGCGCGCGCGGACGCGATCCGCGGGGAACTTAAGGCAATGGGCTATCTGGTCGAGGACACGGCGGCCGGCCCGAAACTGAAAAAAGCGTAGGGAAGGAAAGGGACAAAAATGGACGGTGGGACATCGTTATTCGATCTGTTTCTGGGTACAATGGGCGTATACGCCATCATCGGCGGCATCCGCGGCAAGGGCAAGCTGTTTTCGGCGCGGAACGTCAAGGAGGCCTATGCGGGGTCCTTTATGAAATGGCAGCGCATCCTGTACGTCGTGCTCGGCGTGTTCATGGTGCTCAACTCCGCTTTCGCTCTGCTGCTTTCCAACCTGTACGAGCGCACGGCCGTCGACAAGGCCTGGCTGTACACGCCGAAGATGGACCTCGGGCAATGGAGCTTTTTGACGGGCGAGCTGCTGAACAAGCTGTCGTTTGCGTTCATGCTGCTCTCGCTTCTGGCCATTGCGGGGCTGATCGTGCTCATCCAGAAGTGCACCGACCGCAAGGCCGCCAAGGAAAATGCGGACAAGGATGCGTCTGGCGGCGGCGCGCCGCGCGACGGCTCGCGCATGCCCTCGGCCGCGTTCGATTTTTCGGACGAGCCCGGGGAGGGGACGAAAAAGAAGTAATCACAGGGGTACGTTGAGGGCTCCGCCCTCAAACCCCCGCCCAAGGGACATGTCCCTTGGGGAACCCTGCCCTTGCGGCAAGCAATTTTGAAATCCTGCGGTTTGGGTTTCCAAAGGGGGTTTCCCCCTTTGGTCGGTTGCAGGGGTGAAACCCCTGCAAATAAAACTGGACAACTAATAAAGAAGCGCGGCGCGGGATATCATCCTGCGCCGCGCTTCTTCGAGCACCCCTCAGCTCAATTCAAACATACCCATGTACAGCTCGTAGTACTTGCCCTTCTCGGCGAGCAGCTCGTCGTGGTCGCCGCGCTCGATGATGCGGCCGTTTTCGAGCACCATAATCGCGTTGGCGTTGCGCACGGTCGAAAGCCTATGCGCGATCACAAATACCGTGCGCCCGGCCATGAGCTTGTCCATGCCCTGCTCGATGAGCCGCTCCGTGCGCGTGTCGACGGAGCTCGTCGCCTCGTCGAGGATCAGCACCGGCGGATCGGCCGCGGCCGCGCGCGCGATGGAGAGCAGCTGGCGCTGGCCCTGCGAGAGGTTCGCGCCGTCGGCGGTCAGCACCGTGTCATAGCCCTGCGGCAGGTGGCGGATGAACGAATGCGCGTTGGCGAGTTTGGCGGCGCGCTCGACGTCTTCGTCGGAAGCGCCGAGGTTGCCGTATCGGATGTTATCGCGTACGGTGCCGGTGAACAGGTGCGTGTCCTGCAGCACCATGCCGAGCGAACGCCGCAGATCGTCCTTTTTGATGCGCTTAATATCGATGCCGTCGTACGTGACCGTGCCCTGCCGCACGTCGTAAAAGCGCGTGATCAGGTTCGCGATCGTGGTCTTGCCCGCGCCGGTCGAGCCGACAAACGCGATCTTCTGGCCGGGCTTGGCGTAGAGCGACAAATCGTGCAGCACGTCGCGCTCGCCGTCGTAGCTGAACGTCACGTTGTGGAAGCGCACGTCGCCGCGCAGCGGCGCGTATTCGACGGCGCCCTGCTCGTTACTGCGCTTCCAGGCCCACTTGCCGGTCTTTATGGGCGATTCAATCAGCGTTCCGTCCGGGTTTTCGGTCACGTCCACGAGTGTGATGGCCCCGTCGTCGACTTCGGGCGCCATGTCGATGAGTGAGAATATGCGCTCTGCGCCTGCCAGCGCGTTGAGGAAGCTCGAGAACTGCTGCGACACCTGCGTCAGCGGCATCGAAAACGAGCGCGTGTACTGCAAGAACGCCGCGAGCGTGCCGATGTCCGCGCGGCCCGCGATTGCGAGCGCGGCGCCCGCCGCGGCCGCCGCCGCGTACAGCGCGTAGCTTAGATTGCCCATGATGGGCATGAGCACCATCGCAAACGTCGTCGCGCCCGTCGAGGCGTCGCGCAGCTCCTCGGACAGCACGGCAAACCGCGCGTTGACCGCGTCCTCGTGGCAGAACACCTTGACCTCGCGCTGGCCTTCGATCATCTCCTCGATGTAGCCGTTGCAGGCGGCGAGCGCGGCCTGGCGCTTGCGGAAGTACATGCTGGACTTCTTGCCGAGCAGCTGCACCATGAGCAGCATCACGGCGAACACCGCCAGCACGATCAGCGTCAGGACGGGCGAGAGCACGAACATCATGGCCAATACGCCCGCGACGGTGATGGCGCTTGAAATGAGCTGCGGCATCCCCTGGCTCAGCATGTCGCGCAGCGTATCGGTGTCGTTGGAGAAGCGGCTCATGATCTCGCCGTGCGTATGCGCGTCGAAATAGGAGAGCGGGAGCTTCTCGAGCTTCTCAAACATCTGGTTGCGCACGCGCTCGAGGATCCCCGTCGAGACGGTCAGAATCAGGCGGTTGGACAGGTACGTGCAGCCGGCGCCGAGCGCGTAGATTGCGCAGAGCGCGGCGATGTATCCAAGAAGCCCGCGCATGTCGGTGCTGCCGGTCTGAACAAGCTCGCCGATCCTGTTGATGATCGGCTTGAGCATATATGTGCCCGCCACGGCCGCCGCCGATGAGAGCAGCAGCGCGGGCACGATGAGAAGCAGACTGCCGCGGTAAAGCTTGAGATAGCCGAACAGGCGGAAAAACGTCTTTTTCACATTGGCGGGCTTGGCAAAGCCGCCGCCGTGCGGACCGGAACCCGGATCTGGCATATCAGGCCACCCCCTTCTGCTGCGACTCGAACACTTCGCGGTAGATCGCGTTCGAGCGCAAGAGTTCGTCGTGCGTGCCGACGCCGTCGATCGCGCCGTCGTTGAGCACGACGATGCGGTCCGCGCCCATCACGGACGCGACGCGCTGCGCGATGATGAGCGTCGTCGTGTCGGCGTGCTTGTGGCGGAACGCTTCGCGGATGGCCGCGTCGGTCGCCGTGTCGACGGCCGACGTGCTGTCGTCGAGAATCAGAATCTTCGGGTCTTTAATCAGCGCGCGCGCGATGCACAATCGCTGCTTCTGCCCGCCGGACACGTTCACGCCGCCCTGCTCGAGCTTCATATTGTATCCGTCCGGGAACGACGAGACGAAGCCGTGCGCCTGGGCCGCCGACGCCGCGGCGGCGAGCTGTTCGCCGGTCGCGTCCGGGTCGCCCCAGCGCAGGTTCTCCGCGATCGTGCCGGAGAAGAGCACGTTCTTCTGCAGCACCATTCCGATGCTGGCGCGCAATCGGTCGATCTTATAATCCTTTACGTCTCGGCCGCCGACCAGCACGCGGCCGGACAGCGCGTCGTACAAGCGCGGGATGAGCTGCACGAGCGTGGTCTTGCCGGAGCCGGAGCCGCCGACGATGCCGATCGTCTCGCCGGAGCGGATCGAGAGGTCGATGTGCGACAGCGTGAGGTTCTCCGGGTTGTCGGCATACGAGAAGCAAACGTCCTCGAAGCGGATGCTGCCGTCGGCGACGGCAAGGTCCGGGTCCGCGGCGTCGTCGCGGATGGCGGGCTGCTCGTCGAGCACCTCGATGATGCGCTTGGCC
>CAZKGE010000121.1:0-7035 GCA_964552065.1 uncultured Oscillospiraceae bacterium
CGAAGCGCTCGCGGCTCATCTCGGCGGGCAGGATAGCGATTGAGGAGCAGGACAAAAGCGCGGAGTTGTACGCGCCGCCGCGGCAGTAGTTGCCGGTGCTTGGCCAGACGGCCTTGTGGTAAGTGGGGTCGAACTGGCCGGTCACAAGGCGCGGCACGAGGCAGCCGAACGACGCGCCGACCTTGTGGCAGCCGGTCGGGAACCATTTGCCGACCAGAAGTATGATGCGCGCGCGCACGCCGGTGAGCTCTTTGGGGAACTCGATGTAGTTGACCGGTCCGTACGTGCCGCCCTCCTCGACCGGTTCGTTGCGCCAGGTGACGCGGAACAGGTTGAGCGGGTTGATGTCCCACAGGCCGACGGATTTCAGCCTCTTTTTGATCTTCTCGGGGATCAGGTCCGGGTTGCGCATCTCGGCGAACGTCGGGATAACGATGCCCCTCTCGCGTGCACGGTCAACGCTGCGCTGCAAACTCTCCTTCTGAATCGTCAGATCGATCATACCACTTGCTCCTATTCAATATGAATTCGACGGCTCCGCCGCTGGATTTCCATTCAAGCATACACAATTATACCCCGTTTGTAAACAGAGAACGGCGCCAAAACATAAATATATTTATATTAGCTAAAAATATTTTTGCTTTCGGCATAGGCCAGCAGCAGGTCCACGACCTCGCCGTAGCTCTGCACGCCCGCGGGCTGCTCGTTGTATTTTAGATAGCTGTCGTTCACCTCGGAGGCGCGCTCGCTGACCGGGCCTTCGTAAGCGTCCCAGTACGCGGCGTGTGCGGCAAGGTCGCGCTTCAGCCCCTCGGAATAGGTCGCGGCGATCTCACGGTACCGGTCCGGAGCGGCGCGGTAGAGCGCGTTCCCCGCCGCGATCAGCATCTGCACGACGGACGAATATCGCACGAAAAGGTCGTCGGAGCGCATGCAGGCAAGGAACGCGGCAAACTCCGCCTCGTTCTCGGACGCGATGCCGAGCTGGTGCGCCGTCTCGTGCGCGGCGGCGTGCGGAATGGACAGGCTCGGCTGGTCGGCGTTGACGTTGCCCTCGGCGGTCAGGCCGATGTAGATGCCCGCGATGCCGAGTTTTGACAGTCCTGTCGACCACAGCACGGGCTTGACCGCCGCCACCCGGCCGGCAAACAGCGGGTTGTCCGCCGCAAGGCTCGCGTACGCGCCCGGCAGCGAGGCCAGCGTTTCGGAACGCGTTTTAATAAACGTAGCGACGCCGTTTTCGTCCTCCGGCAGCAGGATGCGCAGACGCTTTGCCTCGCAGCGCAGCACGCCGCAGAGGCGGGCAAGCTCGTCCGTGCCGCGCGCGCGCACGGCAAGTCCCATGCGCTTCTCGAGCGGTTCGCGAAAATAGTTGAAGCCCCAGGTAAGGTAGAAAAGGTTCAGTCCCACGCCGAACGCAATCACCAGCGCCAACAGGCCGGAAAGCAGCGGCAGCGCGGACCGCTTGCGCACGCAGCGCACGATGAACAGCGCGAGCAGCGCGGAAACGAACGCACAGAGCGCGTACAGCAGCAACTCGGCCAGCGAGAACGGCAGCCGGCCCGTCAGTGCCAGAATGGCCGCCTTGACTGCGGGATACAGGCGCTGCGAATAGACGCGCTCGATCCACGCGCCGTGCTCCTTTGCGATGCGCGGCCAGAAAAAGCCGATCGGGACCGTCAGCGCAAACGGCAGCGCGGCGAGCGCCCGGCGGAGAGCGGGTTTTGGTTCCTTCGTCATGGCGCCATTATAGCACGTCCGGAAAAAACGTGGTATGATGCGGGTATGGAACTGGGAATTTCGACCGCGAGCTACTTTGGCCGCCTGCATACGGAGGACGCGCTGCTCGACATCGGCGCGCGCGGCGTGCGCACGGTCGAGCTGTTCTTAAACTCATTTTCCGAGTATACGGACGCGTTTGCCGGCGTGCTTATCAAGCGGCTTCAGCGGGCGGACCTCCGGGTGTTCAGCGTGCACCCGCTGAGCACGCAGTTTGAGCCGCAGCTGTTCTCGCGGTGCGACCGGCAGCGCGAAGACGCGCTCGGCCTGTACGAGCAGGTGCTGCGCCTGGCGGAAAAAGTCGGCGCGACGCACTATGTCATGCACGGCGCGGCGTCGCTTGCCGCCGCGGGCAAGGGCGAAAACATGGCGCGCAGCCACCCCGCCGCGCGGATTGCGGGCGTTTTGACGGAGCTTATCTCGCGCGCGGAGGACCACGGCGTTGTGCTCACGCTCGAGAACGTGAGCTGGTGCGCGTTCCGCACCCCGGCGTTCGGCGCGGAGCTAAGAGATGCGACGGACGGCAGGCTCAAGTTCACGCTGGACGTCAAGCAGGCCGTCCGCAGCGGATATTCGCCAGAGGACTACGTGCGCGCCATAGGCAAGGACATCGTCAGCGTGCACCTGTGCGACGCGCATACGGACGCGGACGGCATGGCGCGGCTGGCGCTGCCCGGCAATGGGGACTGCGATTTTGCCGCGCTGTTTTCGCTTCTGCGCTCCTACGGTTTTGCCGGCCCGGCGTTCATCGAGGTGTACAGCGATATGTACGAAACGCTGCCCGAGCTGTACCGAAGCTACGAAAAAATGCGCGCGCTGATCGGGTAAACGCTAAGAAAGCGGGTTGTAGCGCTCGAGGAGCTCCCGCGACCAGCCGTCGGGCGGCGACTCGATGAGCGTGAACGGCTCGCGCATGCTGCCGTCGTCGGCGAACAGATAGATCGTCGGCCCGCTGCGGCTCCGGTTCTCCCATACGGCCGTGTGAAACAGCGCGACCGGATAGTATCCCTCGCAGTAGACGAGCAGCGTAACCTCGCGCCAGCCCTCGCTAAGCGTTTTGGACGCGGGCTCCGTCTTGGCCAGGTCGACGTCGATGCGGCCCGTGTTCCCGTCGCGGCCAACCGCGTACGACCGGTTCAGCTCCGGAATCACGACGACGGCGTTTTTGAGCGGCTGGTCGGTACGCCCGTCGAGCACGCACACGTCGATCGTGGCGGCGGCGTCCGCTACGTCCGGCAGCACGAACAGCGCGCGCGCCGCAAACAACAGGGCGGACAGCGCGACGGCGCCGACAAGAACGGGCAGGATTCTGCGTCTCATACAGCAGTCTATGCCTTTTCAGCCCCGCGCTTGCGTGCTATAATTTCCAAAATGAAGCTTTGGAGGCCAGCGACTATGAAGCGATACGACGACCCAACCTGGCGGGCGGCCCAGCGCATTACGTTCGACATTAACGGCATGATGCGCCCGTTCAACGCAAACGGCATCGACGAGGCCGAGATCTCGGCGATCTTAAGCGAGCTTGCGGCCGCCGCCGCGCGCATGGACGAAAAGCGCCCCGAGATGAAATGGCGCGAGCTGCCGTTTGCCCAGGATGCCGTCGTAGAGCGGATCGAGCGCGCCGCGAAGCGGGTTCGCGAAGAATTCGACGCGTTCGTCGTGCTCGGCATCGGCGGCAGCGCGCTCGGACCCATCGCGGTGCAGCAGGCGCTGAACCACCCGCACTACAATGAACTTCCCGCCGAAAAGCGCGGCGGACCGCGGCTCTATGTCGAGGACAACGTCGACCCGGAGCGCATGCAAGCGCTGCTCGACGTGATCGACGTCAAACGGACGGCGTTCAATGTCATCTCCAAGTCCGGCAACACGTCCGAGACGATGTCACAGCTTTTGATCGTAACGAAGCTCCTGCGCGACGCGCTCGGCCCGGACATCCGCTCGCACGTGATCGCGACCACGGACGCGGAAAAGGGCAACCTTGTTAAGATCGCGCGCGCGGAGGGCTGGGAGACGTTCGTCATCCCGGACGGCGTGGGCGGCCGCTTCAGCGAGCTCTGCCCCGTCGGCCTGCTCGCCGCCGCCGTCTGCGGCATCGACATAAAAGAACTGCTCGCGGGCGCGGGATACATGGACGGCGTCTGCAGCGAGCACGACGTTTGGAAAAACCCCGCGTACCTGTTCGCGGCGCTGCAGTACGTCGCGATGAAAAAGGGCATGAACATCAGCGTGATGATGCCGTACGCGGACTCGCTCAAGTACATCGCCGACTGGTACGCGCAGCTCTGGGCGGAGTCGCTCGGCAAGCGGACCGCGCTCGACGGCAGCGTCGTGCACGCCGGCCAGACGCCCGTCAAGGCGCTGGGCGCGACGGACCAGCACTCGCAGGTGCAGCTCTACACGGAGGGCCCGTTCGACAAGGTGATCACCTTCCTCGGCGTAAGCCGCTACCGCGCCGAAACCGAGATCCCGCACGGCTACGCGGACGTGCCGGACGTGTCGTTTCTCGGCGGGCACACGCACAGCGAGCTGATCCTCGCCGAGCAGGCCGCCACGGAGTACGCGGTGCTCAAGAGCGGGCACCTCTGCCACACGATCACGCTGCCGGAGGTGAACGCGTTCACGGTCGGCGAATTGCTCTGCCTGTTTGAGATCGCCACGGCCTACTGCGGTGAACTGCTCGGCGTCAACGCGTTCGACCAGCCCGGCGTCGAGGAGGGCAAGGACGCCACCTACGCGCTGCTCGGGAAGGCGGGCTTCGATCAAAAGCGCGCGGAGCTGTCGCGGCAGCCGCAAAAGGACCCGCGTTACATCGTCTGATGAGGACGGCCGCAGCAACCGAATTTGTGCGCACGATGGTACCCGGCGACCTTGCCGCGGTGCGGAGCCTGTGGGAAACGCGTTTCGACGACTCCCCCGCGTTCGTCGACTGGTATTTTGCCGAGCGCTTTTCGCCGGCCACCTCCGCCTGCCTGATCGCGGACGGCAGGCTGGTCTCGGCCATACAGGGCTATCCGATGCGGCTTGCAATCCGCGATCGGACCGTGCCCGCGCTGATGGTGTCCGGCGTGTCCACGGCCGAGGGATATGAGCGGCGCGGCTACATGCACCGCGTCATGCGGTACATCCTGCAGCTTGCGCGGCAAAAGGGCTGTCCGCTCGTGTTCCATAAGCCGAACAGCCTGCCCGTATACGAGACGCTCGGGCAGCTCGCGTGCACGCGCGCGCAGCGGACCATCGTCCAAAACGGCGTCGCCGCCCCGCCGGAACCGACCAAGTTCGACGTTGAAAAGCTGCTCGCCTGCTATCAGGCGGCGGTGCGGCCGTATTCCGGTGCGGTCGCGCGCGATGCGTTCGACATGGCGCGACGGCTGCGCGACTGCGCGTCCGACGGCGGGCGCTGCGTGACGCTGGAGTGTGGCGGGACCGTCGCCGCGTACGCGCTGCTCTCCCCCGCCGACGGCGGCTGGGAAGCGCCCGAGGCGCTCGCGCTCGACGTGCCCGCGTACCGCGCGCTGCTGGACATGCTGCCAAACGGAACCGCCGTCAAGCTCCCGCCCGACGTATCCGTCGGCGGCGAAGTCTACGCGCAGAACGCGATGGGCGCCGCGGACGCGCTTGCGCTGCTAAGGACGTTTATCGCGGACCCGCGGCTCGTGTTTTCGATCTCCGACCCCGCCGTGCCGCAGAACAACGGCACGTTCGACGGCATGGGCAATCCCTGTGGCCGGAAGGCGGATTTTACCCTGCGCGCCGGTGAGCTTGTCCAGTATATCGCGGGCTACGAGGAACTTCCCGGCCTGCTGATGCGGCAGGAGTGCTACTGCGCGGACGAATATTAAAACCGAATCGGGAGAACGCATGGAACAGATCGACACGGTTCGCGCGTACTACGACGCGGCGCCGGAGAAGGAATGGGAGCGGCTCGACCGGCACCCGTTCGAGTTTGAGTTAAACCGGCGCTTTATGAACCGTTACGTCCGCCCCGGCGAGCGCGTGCTCGACATCGGCGGCGGGCCGGGCCGGTATGCGCTGTATTTTGCGGGGCGCGGCTGCGACGTCACGCTCGTCGACCTCTCCAGCGCGAGTCTCGCGTTTGCGCAGGAACAGGCGGCCGCGCGCGGCCTGTCGATCCGCACGCATTGTCTCGACGCGCGGGACCTATCGGGCCTTGGCGGGCAAAAATTCGACCACGTGCTGCTTATGGGGCCGCTGTACCACCTGCTCGCCGAGGCGGACCGCGTTCAAGCAACCGAGCAGGCGCTGCTGCGCCTTAAGCCCGGCGGCATTCTGTACGCGGCGTTTATCTGCGCGTTCGCGGGCCTTCTGTACGAGGGGCGCGAATGTCCGGAGATGCTCGAGGAGGACATGCGCGCAAACGACTATGTCGACTGTTTGTTTGAAAACCGCTCCTATGCCGGCCCGGCGTTTACGGACGCGTTCTTCATCCAGCCGCGCGAGGTGCTGCCGTTCTTTGAGCGGTTCCCGCTCGAGAAGCTGCACTATTTGGGCAGCGAGACGCTGCTCGCGCCGTATCTGGACAAGCTGCTTGCGTCGCCGCCCGAGATCCTTAAGCTGTGGCACGACGTCGCCGAAAAGCTCGCGGAAAACGAAGCGCTGTTTGCCACGACCGAGCATCTGCTCTATATCGGCAGGCGGATATAGCGCGGCGCGGGCTGCGTGTGGATTTGCTCCTTTTTTCACGAAAAATGCGGCCGATTATGGACGCGCTCCCGACTACCCGTTGACACGCGGGGCGGAATTTGCTATACTTTTTCCGTTGTGACCCGATGGAGAGATGTCCGAGCGGTTTATGGAGCCGGTCTTGAAAACCGGTGATGCCCCTGTGGCACCGGGGGTTCGAATCCCTCTCTCTCCGCCAACTGCATACGGAGAAGTACCCAAGTGGCTGTAAGGGGCTCCCCTGCTAAGGGAGTAGACTGGGGTAACCGGTGCGAGGGTTCAAATCCCTCCTTCTCCGCCAAACATTGACCGTAGCATTGATACAATGCTACGGTCAATCCTTTTATTATTCGTATGAGAAAAGCCTGTAATACAAGGGATTTGCCCCATAGGGGTATTCAAAATTCTTTGTATTGTAGGCTTTTTCTGCGTTATGGGGCTTTTCCGGCATTCTCAGTTCGAGGCGTGATTTGAATACCCTTTGAGGAAAAATAAAATAGTTCTACGAAAAATAACGGAGTACGGGAACCTGCTAAAATATAAGACAATCTGCTAAGATGGAAGAACGAAGAAAAG
>CAZKGE010000122.1:0-2343 GCA_964552065.1 uncultured Oscillospiraceae bacterium
AAGGGGCGTGTGCGACCATTGCGAACTGTGGATCTATGGTCCTTTGGCGGGAGTTTGAGGGCGGAGCCCTCAATACCAAAAACCCCAACACCAAAAGCAGCGGCGGGGCGCTATGCGCCCCGCCGCCCTCTCCATATTTTCGGTCATTCCACGGCTTCCATAATGCGGGTAAAGACGCTCTCCAGCTTCGTAAAGTCCATCGCCTCCTCGTAGTACTGCTCGAGATCGTCGTGCAGAAGCTTTGCCGAGCGCACCTGCCGCGCGGCTTCCGCGATGAGCGACTCCGCGCGTATGGCAAAATCGCGCATCTCGGGCACGTCGACGGTCGGCGGCAGGGTCTTTATGAACGGCCCGAGCGGCACTGTCAGGTCGCTTGCGGCGTTGTGGAACGCGTTGCAGGTCGTAAAGCCCGTGCCAAACTCCGGCAGGATCAGGTGCTCGATCTTTTCCGGGGTCGAGATCGAGCACGGGCAGGTGATGAGGTCGAGCCCCAGCGACAGCGCGGTCGCGCGAAGCTGCGCGAGCAGACAGTGCGAGAACGCGCCGAACTCGTCGGGGATGGCGTAGATCTTCTTGCACAGGACCTTGAGCGTGTCGGCGTAGAACAGCATCTCGCCGACCGACACGGCCGACAGCAGCCGCTTTTTCTCGCGGCCCGCGCCCTCGCTCTCCATGCCGCGAAAGAACGAGTGCGCAAACTCGTTGATCGCGTTATGATCCACATATGCGGCCGCAATCTGGCGGTTCTTTTGCAAGAGCGCGTCCGCGGCCGCGATGCAGGCGCCCGCGCGCGCGTGCCGCAGGGAAATGGCGTACGATAAATCCACGATGGTCTGCCTGTTTTTAAGCAGCAGCTTTTCGTCCCAGTAGTCCCCGAACTGCAGCATGCTCTCGCAGGCGCCGGGGCAGAGCGGTTCGAGCGTGTGCGGCGCGGTGCCGTCGAGCACCGCGATTTTGGCCGCGTAGTCGATGATGCCGTCGAGCGACTGCGGGTCGCTCGCGCAGGGAATATACTCCACGCGGTTGCCGCGCGCCGTCAGCGCGCCGCCGATGCGCTTCATCAGCGAGCTCTTGCCCGTGCCCGGGCCGCCCTTGAGCAGGAAGAGCTTGACCCCCGAGTCCGCGCCCAAAAGCTGCTCAAATAAAGAACGGAAGCCGCTGCTTGTGTTGCTTCCGAGAATAAAGTTTATACGGTTTGCTGTTTTCATAGTACCCTCCAAAACCAAGATATACCCCATAGTATGTAGTGACGAAAAATGGGTGTGCCCGGCTTAAAACGCGCGCGCTTCTCCGTTCCGTTGCAAACGGGCGGCGCGTGCGTGTATAATGGGACGGGAACGCCAATCTTAAAAGCATTAGGATACGAGGTGCTGACATGCTGGACATCGCAATCATCGGCGGCGGCCCCGCCGGGCTTTCCGCGGGGCTGTACGCCGCGCGCGGCGGCGCCTATGCGGCGCTGTTTGAGGAGCTGTACGCGGGCGGCCAGGCGGCCAAGACCCATCAGATCGACAACTACCCCGGCTTTTCCGACGGCATCGAGGGCTTCATGCTCGGCGCGCAGATTGAGCAGCAGGCCACGCGCTTCGGCCTCTCGATCGAGTACGCGGCCGTGCAGGAGCTTTTGCTCGCCGGCGACGAAAAGCGGATCGTGCTCGCCGACCGCACGGTCGAGGCCAAGACCGTGATACTCGCCATGGGCGCGTCGCCGAAAAAGCTCGGCGTCGAGCGCGAGGCCGAGCTGACCGGCGCGGGCGTGTCGTACTGCGCCACGTGCGACGGCGCGTTCTTTAAGGGCAAGGAGGTCGCTGTTGTCGGCGGCGGCGACACGGCCATCGCCGACGCGCTGTACCTGTCCCGCTTTGCCGACAAGGTTTACGTGATCCACCGCCGCGACCAGCTGCGGGCCAGCGAGGCGCTGCAGAAGGCCGTGCGCGCGGAGGAAAAGATCGAGTTTATCTGGGACAGCGTCGTGACCGCGCTGCTTGGCCAAAAGCAGATCGAGGGGCTCACGGTCAAAAACGTGCGCACGGACCTGCTAAGACCGGTGAGCGTCTCCGGCGTGTTCGTCGCGGTCGGCATCGAGCCGCGCACCGATCTCGTCCGCGGCCAGCTCACGCTCGCTCCCGGCGGCTCGATCGTGACCGACTCGCGCATGCAGACGAGCGCCGCCGGCGTATTCGCCGCGGGCGACATCCGCGACACCGTGCTGCGGCAGGTCGTGACCGCCTGCGCGGACGGCGCCGTGGCCGCCACGAGCGCGCTCGACTATATCAGCCACCGCCTCACAAAAGCGTAATACGCGCAATAATATAAGGAGCTTTCAGCCTATGGGCAGACTTT
>CAZKGE010000122.1:2353-6947 GCA_964552065.1 uncultured Oscillospiraceae bacterium
GCCGCCGACGGCGCGGTGGCCGCCACAAACGCGCTCGACTACATCAACCACCGCCTCATAAAAGTGTAACCCCCATTTATAAAAAGGAGCTTTCAGCCTATGGGCAGACTTTTCGGAACCGACGGCGTGCGCGGCATCGCTAACCAGGAGCTCGACTGCGAGCTCGCGTTCAAAATCGGCGCGGTCGGCGCGTTCGTGCTCGCCAACGAGGTCCATTCCGCGCGCATCCTCGTGGGCATGGACACGAGAAAATCCGGCGCGATGCTCGGCGCGGCGCTGTCCGCGGGCATCTGCTCGGTCGGCGGCGACGTGCTCGACGTGGGCGTGCTGCCCACGCCCGCCATGGCGTACCTCGTGCGGCAGTACGAGGCCGACGCCGCCGTCATGATCTCGGCAAGCCACAACACCATGGAGTATAACGGCATCAAATGGTTCAACGCGGGCGGCTTCAAGCTCTCCGACGAGATCGAGGACCGCATCGAGGAAATCATCAAAACCGGCGAGAAGCTGCCGCGCCCCGTCGGCCGCGAGGTCGGGCGCATCATCCCCGCCGCGCGCGCGCGCCAGGACTACCGGGAGTTCCTGATCGCCCAGTCCTCCGGCCGCTTCGAGGGCATGACCGTCGTGCTCGACTGCGCCAACGGCGCGGCGAGCAACGTGGCCCGCGACGTGTTCGAGCGGCTCGGCGCGACGGTGATCGCGACCGCCTGCGCGCCCGACGGCGTGAACATCAACGACGACTGCGGCTCGACGCATCCCGAGCGGCTGCAGCAGATGGTCGTGCGCTACGGCGCGGACATCGGCTTTGCGTTCGACGGCGACGCGGACCGGCTCATCTCGACCGACGAGCACGGCAACATCGTCGACGGCGACCAGGCCATGGGCATCCTCGCGCTCGCGATGCGGAAAAACGGCACGCTCAACAATAACACGCTCGTGCTCACCGTCATGAGCAACCTCGGCCTGAAAAAGCGCATGAAGGCGGCCGGCATCGAGCTGGCCGAGACCGCCGTCGGCGACCGGTACGTGCTCGAAAGCATGTTGAAAAACGGCTTCTCGCTCGGCGGCGAGCAGTCCGGCCACATCATTCTGCTCGACAAAAACACGACCGGCGACGGCATCATGAGCGCGGTATCGCTGCTCAACGTCGTGGCCGAGTCGCAGCAGCCGCTCTCAAAGCTGGCCGCCGAGATCCCGCAGTTCCCGCAGGTGCTCGTCAACGTCGTCGTCGACGGCGGCAAGAAGACCGCGGCCATGGAGGACGCGGACCTTCTTGCCCAGCGCGACAGAATTATGAAGAAACTCGGTGACAACGGCCGCGTGCTCGTCCGCGCGTCCGGAACCGAGCCGCTCATCCGCATCATGCTCGAAGGCCAGAACGAGCAGGAGATTCTAAACGATGCGTTGTCGATGGCGCACATCATCGTCAGAAAGCACGATGGAAGAATTAAAACCTAAGATTGCCTCCAAAAAACGGCCTCCCGCAGCCGCCGCGGCCGCGCCCGCGACCCCCCGGCAAAAGGCCGCGCTCACCGCGCTCGCCGCGCTGTATCCGGACGCAAAGCCGGCGCTGGAGTTCTCCTCGCCGTATGAATTGCTCGTGGCGACGATGCTCTCCGCGCAGTGCACGGATAAGCAGGTCAACCGGTGCACGCACGTGCTGTTCCCGATAGCCAACACCGCGGCTTCCATGGCCGCAATGACCGAGGAGCGGATGTTTCCGTACATCAAAAGCTGCGGCTTTTACAACACGAAGGGACGGCACATCCTTGAAACAAGCCGCCTGCTCGTCGAGCACTACGGCGGCGAGGTGCCGGCAGACCGCGACGCGCTGACCCTGCTGCCCGGCGTCGGCCGGAAGACCGCGAACGTCGTGGTCAGCAACGCGTTCGGTATCCCGGCCATCGCCGTCGACACGCACGTGTTCCGCGTGTCAAACCGCATTGGCCTGGCCCACGCGCCGACCGTCGAAAAGACCGAGAAGCAGCTCATGGCCGCGATTCCGGAGTCCGACTGGTCGAAAGCCCACCACTGGCTGATCTACCACGGCCGGCAGGTCTGCGCCGCGCAGCGGCCGAAGTGCTCCGCCTGCGCGGTCGCGCCGTACTGCGAGTTCTTCGCGGGAAAAGGCGAAAGCGCGCCCGCCGAGGCTGAGCAGCCCGCAAAAACGCGCAAAAAGGGAGCTTGATTATATGTCATTTGTGGACAAGGCCCGCATCGTGATCAAGTCCGGCAACGGCGGCAACGGCTGCGCGAGCTTCCACCGCGAGAAATACGTGACGCGCGGCGGCCCGTCGGGCGGCGACGGCGGGAAGGGCGGCGACGTGCTCTTTTGCGCCGACGAGCGGCTCAGCACGCTGCTGGATTTCCGGTACCGCAAACATTTCCGCGCCGAGAACGGCGAGGACGGCAAGCCGGAGCTCATGACCGGACACGACGGCGCGCCCATCGTGATCGCCGTGCCCGTCGGCACCGTCGTGCGCGACGTCGAGACCGGCGCCGTGATCGCGGACATGAGCGAGAACGGCAAGGAGAAGGCCGTGCTGCGCGGCGGCAGCGGCGGCAAGGGCAACGCGCGCTTTGCCACCCCCACGCGGCAGGCGCCCAAGTTTGCGCAGAACGGCCGTAAGACCGCCGAGCGCGAGGTCGAGCTCGAGCTCAAGACGATCGCGGACGTGGGCATCATCGGGCTGCCGTCCGTCGGCAAGAGCACGATCCTGTCCGTGCTGACCGCGGCCCGGCCCAAGATCGCGGCCTATCACTTCACGACGCTCTCGCCGAACCTCGGCGTCGCGTCGCGCCACGGGAGATCGTTCGTGCTCGCGGACATCCCGGGCCTGATCGAGGGCGCCGCCGAGGGCGCGGGCCTCGGGCACGATTTCTTAAGGCACATCGAGCGCACGCGCATGCTGCTGCACGTCGTCGACGCCGCAGGCAGCGAGGGCCGCGACCCGCTCGACGATGTAAAGACGGTCAACGCGGAGCTGGCGCAATTTTCCGAAACGCTCGCCGCGCTCCCGCAGATCGTCGCCGCCAACAAGATGGACATCCCCGAGGGCGCGGACAACCTGCCGCGGCTCATTGAAGCGCTCGAGCCCGCCGGCATCCGCGTGTTCCCCGTCTCCGCCGCCGCCGTGCAGGGCTTTGAGCCGCTGCTCGACCATGTCCTCGCCGTGCTCGACACATTGCCGCCCGTCAAACGCTTTGAAGAGACCGAGGTCGAGACCGCGCCGCAGTACGAAAAGGGCTTCTCCGTCCGCCGCGACGATGCGGGCGCGTTCGTCGTTTCCGGCGGCGACGTCGACCGTCTGCTCGACACGACCGACCCCGACGACGACGCTTCCATGCGCCGCTTCCAGCAGCTTTTGGTCAAAAGCGGCATCATCGCCGCGCTGCGCGAGCACGGCGCAAAAGAGGGCGATACGATCCGCCTCGGTGCGTGGGAGTTTGATTTTGTGGATTGAGCGGGCGCGAAAATGCGGCGGCGACGACGGACGGACGTTGTTATGGACGTTGTTATTTAAGGATTTGAAAGACTATTTTTCGGATTGATTGAGGTGCTGACTATGATTACGACCGCGCAGCGCGCTTCCCTGCGCAAGCTGGCCAACGCGCTTGACCCCATATTTCAGATCGGCAAGGGCGACATCGGCGAAACGCTCGTTGCCGCCGTCGACGCTGTTCTCGAAAAGCGCGAGCTCATCAAGCTCTCCGTGCTCGAAACCGCCGGCCTTGCCGCCAAGGAAGCCGCCGAACAGCTCGCCGAACGCACGAACGCCGACGTCGTGCAGTGCATCGGCCGCAGGTTCGTGCTGTACCGCGAGAGCAAAAAGCATAAGCGGATTGAGGTGTAGAGGGAACGGGGGGACGTTGGGGGCTCCCGCTTCGCGGCCACAGTTCGCAATGGTCGCTGCGCGTCGCGAACTTCGTCCGCAGCCTTCCGCTCCCTTGCTCACTGGGCTTTCGCCTCGCTTCATCCGCCACAGGCGGCGCTCGGCTTCGGCCCCCCAAGCCCCTGCCAAAGGGACACGTCCCTTTGGCATCCCAAACCAAAAGCAGCCTTTCAGGCTGCTTTTTAGGTTGCACTCAAAGGTTTAGGTGGAGGCGTTTGCCTCTGTGTCCGGCTTGCAGGGTTTCCAAAGGGACACGTCCCTTTGGCAGGGGTTTGGGGGCAGCGCCCCCAACGTACCTTCGCTCCCCGTTCCCCGCTACTTCACCCGTTTCTTCGGCCTTCGCCGCAGCAGCGCGAGCAGGAACGCACCGAAGCCGAACAGCAGCGAGCACGCATAGAACAGCAAGGTAAGGTACTGGCCGTTCTGGCCCGCGCCGACGATGTACAGCACGGTCATCGCGTTCATAATGAGGTAGGAAAGCACGCCGAACCACGTGCCGCCGACGGTGCGCGGCAAGAGTGCGTAGCAGATCGTAACGCCGCAGGGGATGGACCAGATCACGCCGAGCGCCTCGCCGAGGTAGGACGCGTAGAGCGCCGCGGTACCGGAGAGCAGTGCGGGCAGAAAGTTCATCAGCCGCGTCAGAGGCAGAAAGAACACGAACGCCGCCTGCGACGCGACCATCGCGAGCAGGATCTTCA
>CAZKGE010000123.1:0-6929 GCA_964552065.1 uncultured Oscillospiraceae bacterium
GGGGCGCCGCCCCTGCACCCCGCCAAAGGGGGGTTTCCCCCTTTGGCGGGAGTTTGAGGGGGCCGAAGCTGAGCGCCGCCTGCGGCGGATCAAGCAAGGCGCAGGCCCAGTGAGCAAGGGAGCACAGGCCCAAAGGGACGTGTGCGACCATTGCGAACTGTGGGGAGCCCTCAGCGTACCCCTTTGCAAAGCAACGCCCTCAACGTCCCCTCTAATTCAGTACGCCTTGGCAAAATACATCTTCGTGACCGCCTTCTTGCCGCAGTGCGTGCAGACGGCGCCCTCGTCCGGCTCCGACTTGCCCAGCGGCATGCAGCGCGCGGTCGCGCCGGTCTTTTCCTTGATCGCGTCCTCGCAGCCGCGCTCGCCGCACCAATGGGCCAGCGCAAAGCCGCTCTGCACACCCGCGGCGAGCCCGTCGAACGTGTCCGCCGTGACGGTCTTCTGCTCCCGGAACGCGAGCGCCTTTTGATACATGCCCTCGTGCACGCCGTCGAGCAGCGTAATGAGCGCCGCGGCGAGATTCTCGAGCGGCAGCGTGAACTTCTCCAAACTGTCGCGGCGCACGAGCGTGGCCTGGCCGGCCTCGATGTCGCGCGGGCCGAGCTCGAGCCGCACCGGCACGCCCTTCATCTCCCACTCGTTGAACTTCCAGCCCGCGGTCTGGTCGCGCTCGTCGAGCTCGACGCGAAGGCCGGCTTCCTCGAGCTCCGCGGCAAGCGCGCGCGCTTTTTCAAGCACGCCCTCCTTGTGCATCGCGATGGGCAGTATCACGACCTGCACGGGCGCGACGCGCGGCGGCAGCACGAGGCCGCGGTCGTCGCCATGCACCATGATGATGCCGCCTATCATGCGCGTCGAGGTACCCCAGGACGTCGTAAAGCAGTGCTCGAGTTTGCCCTCCCTGGAGAGGTACTGGATCTCGTACGCCTTGGCGAAGTGGTCCGAGAGGTTGTGGCCTCGAGCGTATAGGTGGCAAACGCGCCCGCAAACTTCTCCTTCTCGCTCTTGCGGCCGAGGATCACCGGGATAGCGAGCTCGTTCTCCATAAAATCGCGGTAGGTCTCGAGCTGCTGCAGCGTCTCGGCTTGCGCCTCGTCGAACGTGGCGTGCGCGGTGTGCCCTTCCTGCCACAAGAACTCGCTCGTGCGCAGAAACGGGCGCGTGGTCTTCTCCCAGCGCACGACGTTGCACCACTGGTTTAACAACAGCGGCAGGTCGCGGTACGACTGGATCCAGCGGCTGTACATCGAGCAGATGATCGTCTCGGACGTGGGCCGCACGCAAAGGCGCTCGGTCAGCTCCTCGTCGCCGCCGTGCGTCACCCACGCGACCTCGGGCGCGAAACCCTCGACGTGCTCGGCCTCCTTTTTTAGGAGGCTCTCCGGGATAAACAGCGGAAAGTAGGCGTTCTTGTGGCCGGTCTTTTTAAAGCGGCCGTCCATGCTCTGCTGCATCAGCTCCCACATGCGGTAGCCGTAGGGCTTGATGACCATGCAGCCGCGCACGTCGGAGTAATCGACCATGTCGGTCTTTAGGATGACGTCCGTGTACCACTGCGGAAAGTCCGCGTCCCGTTTGGCGATTGCGGTGACAAATTCTTCGTTGCGGTTCTTAGCCATTACCCTCGTTCTCCTGCCTGTATGATCTCATCGAGCAGATCGTCCAGCGTCAGCTCGGTTTCGTTCTTTTCTCCCCCGCCCACAAACTGCGTGACCGTCGGCACGGCGGCGGGCTCCTGCGGCGCGGCCGTCTCCCGCGTGGTCTGCATCTCGGGCGGCCCGCCCGCGGCCGTATATACGGGGACGGATTCCGCATCGGGGTCCTCCCGCGGCGCTTCCGCGTCCTCCCGCATCAGCGGGATGCCGATGCGCACGGCCACGTCCTCGTCGGACAGCTCCGTGTACGACGGCAGGTCGAAGTCCGGCAGGTCGCGGTTCTCGAGCTTGTAGATGTTGCGCATGAGGGCCGCCGGGTTGCCGCCGGTCTCCGGCAGGTCCCTTGCCGGCGCCGGCTCGATGCCGGAGAGGCCGCGGGCCTCGTCGGGCAGGTCGGACAGCGAGAGCTTCTGCTTGCGCAGCATCGCGGCGAAGCGGTTCGTGCCGCGCACGGCCTCCGCCGCATTCTCCTCGACCGCCTCGTTGAACGCGCGGATCTTGCCCTCGTACTCGGCCACGGCGGCCTCGGTCTTTTTGAGCAGCTCGCGCCGCTCGGCCTGCGCCCGCCTTGTGACCTCCTCCGCCTCGCGGCCCGCGTTCAACAATATCGCCTCCGCGCGCTTCTGCGACTCGGCCAGGTACCGGTCCGCGGCGTCCTGCGCGGCGGCCATCGCGTCGACGACGGACTGCTCGCGCGTCTGGTAGCCCTTGATCAGCTCCTCCGTCGTTTCGACGCGGCGCATCAGCAGGTTGACCCGTTCCTGCCGTTCCTCCAGCAATCGCATCAGGTCTTTTTTCCGCATCCGGCTAACCCTCCAGTCTGAGTTGTTCGTTTTGCACTTGAAATCCCATATGCCGGTAGCCCGCGGGCAGCACGACGCGGCCGCGCGGCGTCCGCGCGATGAAGCCGAGCTGCAGCAGGTACGGCTCGTACACGTCCTCGATCGTGGTCGCGTCCTCGCCCGTGGCCGCGGCGATCGTGTCCAGGCCCACGGGCCTGCCGGAAAACTTTGTGATCATCGTGTCGAGCATCCTTCGGTCGACCGCGTCGAGGCCGAGCGCGTCGATGGCCAGGCGGGAGAGCCCGTCCTCGGCGGCGGGCAGGTCGATCACGCCCTCCCCCAGCACCTCGGCAAAGTCGCGCACGCGGCGCAGGAGCCTGTTGGCGATGCGCGGCGTGCCGCGGGCGCGCGACGCGATCTCGCGCGCGCCGTCGCCGTCGATGCGGATGCCGAGGATACCCGCCGAGCGCCGGATGATCTCCATCAGCGAAAGAGCGTCGTACATGTCGAGCTGCTCCTTGATGCCGAAGCGGTCGCGCAGCGGCGAGGTCAAAAGCCCCATGCGCGTCGTCGCGCCGACGAGCGTAAACTTCGGCAGGTCGAGCCGTATGCTGCGCGCGGAAGGGCCCTTGCCGATGATGATGTCGAGCGCGAAGTCCTCCATCGCGGGGTAGAGCACCTCCTCGACGGCGGCGTTGAGCCTGTGGATCTCGTCGATGAACAGCACGTCGCCGGGCGAAAGGTTCGTGAGCAGCGCGGCCAGGTCCCCCGCGTGCGAGATCGCCGGGCCGCTGGTCACGCGCAGGGAAACGCCCATCTCGTTGGCGATGATGCCGGCGAGCGTCGTTTTACCGAGGCCCGGCGGGCCGTAGAGCAGCGCGTGGTCGAGCGGCTCACCCCGGTTCTTCGCGGCCTTGATGTAGACGCGCATGTGCTCCTTGACCGTGTGCTGTCCGATGTACTCGGACAGAAAATGCGGCCGCAGGCTGTATTCGGCTTTTATGTCCTCGTTCAACATCGAGGACATCACGACGCGTTCTTCCATGCGCTCCCTTTGTTATGGTTTTGCCAGGCCCTTTAGCGCCTGCGTAATCAGCGTTTCCACGCTGCCCGCGTCCTTGACCGCCGTGACGGCGCGCGAGGCGGACAGCCCGTCGTAGCCGAGGTTGACGAGCGCGGCGACGGCCTCCGCGCGCATGCTACCAGCGTCCTCCGCGGCGGAACCCGCGCCGAGCATGTCAAAGGCGTTCACGCGCTCTTTAAGCTCCAGCAGCACGCGCTGCGCGGTCTTTCTGCCGAGCCCCGGCACGCGGTCGAACGCCGCGGCGTTGTCCGTCACGATCGCGGCGGCCACGTCCTGCGGCGTAAGCTGCGAAAGCACCGCGAGCGCGAGCTTCGGCCCGACCCGCGTGACCCCGAGCAGCCGCCGGAACATGTCCCGCTCCTCCGTATCGTAGAAGCCGTACAGCGCCATCACGCCCTCGGCAAGGTGCAAATGCGTATACAGCCGCGAGCATCCGCCGGCGGACAGCCTTCTTAGCGTCATCGCGCTGGCGAACAGCTCATACCCCACGCCCGCGGCCTCGATCACCGCGCGGTCGGCCAGTATCTCGTCCACGACGCCGCTGATATATGCGTACAAATCGTTTCCTCCCGTGATTAGCGGATCCGGTACTCGCCCTTGGCCGCCTCCATGGTGTTCGCGTGGCAGATCGCCGCGGCCAGCGCATCCGCCGCGTCGTCCGGCTGCGGGGTTTTGGCCAGCCCCAGCAGCGCGCGCACCATGCGCTGCACGCCCTGCTTGTCCGCGTGCCCGTCGCCCGCGACGGAGAGCTTGATCTGCATGGGCGTGTACTCAAAGAGCGGCAGCCCGCACTGCTCGGCGGCGAGGATCGACACGCCGCGGCCCGCGCCGACGGAGATGGCGGTCGTCGTGTTGCGGTAGAAGAACAGCTCCTCGAACACCGCCTCGTCGGGCCTGTGCAGCTCGATGAGCTTCTTCGTGCCGAGGTAGAGCTTCTCGAGCCGCTCAGGGAACGGCAAAACCGCGCTCGTCTCCACCACGCCGTAGTCGATCGCGACGAGCTTCGTCCCGCTGCGCTCGACCACGCCGTAGCCGAGTATCGCGTAGCCCGGATCAATCCCCAGTATTCGCAAACTTACCACCCGAATATAGATTCGGTTTATTTTATCACAACTGCAAGGAACTGTAAACGACGTCGATGATCACCGAAGCCGGCGCGGTGAGCCCCGCCCAGAGCAGCGAGTACCGCAGCGAGATCTGCCCGTAGAGGTTGAACCGGAGGGCCGAATAGTCCCAGACGTTCAGGCCCCTGCGGATGTTGACGAAATAGCCCGTGATGAACTCGACCGCCGTGATGATGACGGAGCCGGCAAGGCAACGCAAAAGCGCGCTCTCGATCGGCAGCCTGGTAAACACCCCGTAGAGCAGCACGAGCGAGGTCCCGCCCGCCACCGCCATGGAGACGTGCGTGCGCCCGCGCCAAAATAGCTCGATCACCACGTAGAGCCCGCCGCCGAGCAGAAAGAGCAGGGGATATTCCATAAAGGCTAGTCTGCGCCGCAAAGATGGAATTTATTGCAGCGCGATCGTGCCGGCCGAGACCTCGTAGGTCATGCGCACGGCGACGGTGCCACAGGGCAGGACCTTGTTGTACGAACGGCTCTGGAGCCTGCCCGACACGGCGACGACGTCGCCCGTCTGCAGCTCGCGCGCGGCGCGCGCGTTCTTGCCCCACGCGATGACCGGGATGCGGTCGCTCTTGTCGAAGCCGCGCGGCACCATGACGACAAGGTCCGTAATCTCCCTCAGCCGCGGCGTCGTGCGGTACACGGGGGGCTTATGCACGACGCCCACGAGATGCGCCTCGTTGACATAGGCCTCCTCGTCCGGCACGGCCAAAGTCTGCGCGAACACGTTGAGCATGACGCGCTCGCGGTTGTCCGCGGTCAAAAACGCGTGCGTGCGCAGCTGCCCCGTGACGATCACCGGCAGCCCCTCGCCCACGTCCACGGGCAATCGGTCGCGCGGGATCAGCACCGGCAGAACATCCGCCGTGCCGCTCGTGCGACGCACCGAAAGATCGAACCGGAACACCTCCGCGCCGCGCGCGGTGTGCGACAGCACAGGCGCGGACCGCATGCTCCCTGACAACACCAAACGGTTTTCGAACATCCTTGGTACCATCCGAACCACCTCGTTACTGGAAGTGTATTCGAATGCCGGAGGCCGTTATGCCGCGATTGCTGTCGGGGAAAAGCGCCGCCGCTATGCCGAGTATTTCTGAATCAGCGCCTGCAGTTCGTCGTTTGAAAGGCCGAAGAAATCGCGCACCTGCTCGAGCGCGTATTGCGGCCGCTTCTCGAGAGCGCGCCGAAGCTGTGCAATGTTGCTTTCCCATTTCTTCATCGACGACGGCGCGCCCCAGCGGCGGATATGCCGCTGCATCTCGGGCCGGAGCTCCGCGGCCATCTCGTCGAGCAGCGCGGTCAGCCGCTCCGGCGCAAACTGCGTCACGATCAGCTCGACGTACCGCTCCGCGCAGAGCTTCCGCCAGGCCTTGTTGCGCTTTAAGCCCACGTAGATGTCCATGTTCGTCAGCGTCCCGTTGGCCGACGGCACGCCGCGCTCGCTGAAGAAGTGATACATGATGTCGCGCGTGTAGGAATTCAGCAAAAAGTCCTGGTCGAAGCAGACCGGCCGCCACTTGACCGAGACGTCCGGCGCGCGCCAGTACTTCTGGTTAAACATGTCGGAGTTGACAAAGTACGTCTGCGCGATGAAATAGTCCGTAAAATACGCCACGTCGACGCGCTCGGAGAGATTGGCGAACGTCTCGTCCGAGGCGGTGTTGCCGTTTAACGCGAGCGAGCGAGCGGCAAGGAAGTCGTCGCTCGAGCCGGCGAGCGCGGTCGCGTTTCTGCGCACGATGTCCACGTCGTCCTGGTCCGCGCCGTAGTGGTTGACGAGGTAGTCCTTGTTCATGTCCTCGTCGAGGTCGTAGACGCCGTAGTACGCGCCGTTGATGTACAGGATGACCGGCCGCGTCATCGGCACGTCGACGTGCATGCCGAGCGCCGCACGCGAAAAGAACGAGTTGCGGATGCGCGTCTCCGTGCTGTCCTGGCCGCTGTTGCGCAGCGCCAGCGTCGTAAACTCGCGAAAGGGATAGCCGTACTTTGCGTAGAACGGATAGCGCACGCTGCTCTGGCCGTAGGCCGCGCGAAGGTGGATGGACAGCGACTTCTGCGCGTAGACAAGCGTGCCCGCGCCCTTGACCTTGACGCCGCACGGAAACGCCGTACCGAGCCGGCCGTCGCTCTCGAAATACTGGATATAGACCTCGCGCTCTATCTTCCTTTCGCGGTCGGTCACCGCGTACACGGTCTTGATGTCGTCCGCGTCGCCCACGAGGCTGACCACCGGCAGCGTGTGCGGCTCGACGAACAGGTACGTCGCGGTCGCGAC
>CAZKGE010000124.1:0-6837 GCA_964552065.1 uncultured Oscillospiraceae bacterium
ACAGTATCGCCGCGCCGGCGGCCAAACAAAAGTATGTCAGAATTGAAAAATAAGTTCCGGTTCTTTTATCCATGCTTCTCTCCTGCGAGACCGCGCTCCTGCGCCCGCCGGTGCGGGCGTCGGAGAAGCTGTGCCGATCGCTCTTTGATAGTAACGCATAATCGGCCCGATAGCGACTGTTTTGTACAAAACATTGGATAAAACCGAAAAAGCGGGGATGTTTTCCGGTCAAAATTCTGGCCCCTGGGATTTGATTCGCATAAAGAGGTCCGGTATAATTTGGAGACGCATGTTCGGCAAGAGGGCGGTCGTCATTTCGGCCGCGGCCGGAAGCGGGGCGGACGCTGCGACAAAGGCCGTCGAGAAAGCTCTGTTCTTCCGGGGCGTGCCGTCGGTTAGACGTTACGGCGTTGGCGTTCAGGCCATGAACTGGGAGAGCGTCGACGATCGAAAAAAGGCGAAGATCGAAAGCGACATGATAAAGCTTGCGCAAAAACTCTCCCGCGGCGGTCGGCCGAAGGTCGGGATCCGGACAAGGCTTCTCTTTAACATGATAGCGGTGATGCGAAAGGCCGGCTTGAGGTCGTCTCCGGTCGAGAAGCAATACCGGAGCGAGCGCGGCTGGCTCGGCAAAGGCCGCCCGTGGAAATAGCGGTATACGGCCGGAATTCGGCCTTGTTTGCGCAGCGCTGATGTTTTTTTCAGTCCCGCCTCCAACATCCGTGCAAAACGCCGGCGGGGGAGGCGTTCCCGTTTACAGGACCAGCTTGTCTTCCACCTCGTCGCTGCCGCTGACGGTCGAAAAGCGGGAAAGAAGCGATTCCACGGTGAGTTGCTTTTTCGTTTCGCCCTCGATGTCCAGCACGATCTGCGATTCGTTCATCATCACAAGGCGGTTGCCGTACCGGATGGCGTCGCGCATATTGTGGGTGACCATCAGCGTGGTCAGATTGTTTTCGCCGATGATCTGCTCGGAGAGCGCCAGCACCCGCTGCGCGGTCTTGGGATCGAGTGCGGCGGTGTGTTCGTCCAGCAAAAGAAGCTTCGGCCGCTCCAGCGTCGCCATCAGGAGCGTAAGCGCCTGCCGCTGCCCGCCGGAAAGCAGCTTTACCTTGGTCGTCATGCGATCCTCGAGGCCGAGGCCCAGGCGGGCAAGCTGCTCGCGGAAAAACTTGCGTTCGTCGCCGCGCACCTGCCACATAAGGCCCCGCTTTTTGCCGCGCCGGCAGGCGAGGGACAGGTTTTCCTCGATCCAGAGGTTGCCGGCCGTGCCCATCATCGGGTCCTGAAACACGCGGCCGAGCAGCGCGGCGCGCCGGTATTCGGGCATGTTCGTTACATCCACGCCGTCGATGAGAATCTTGCCGCGCGTAGGGACGTACGCGCCGGAAACGCAGTTGAGCAGCGTGGATTTGCCCGCGCCGTTGCCGCCGATCATGGTGACGAAGTCGCCGGGTCGAATATGCAGGCCGACGTCGTCGAGCGCGGTCTTTTCGTTGACCGTCCCGGCGTTGAATACGATGGTGACGTGTTCGAGCTTCAGCATGTTCCGCGCCTCCTTGCGTCGCGGTTGCGAAGCCGCTTTTGAATGACCGGCAGGGAGAGCGAGAACGCGACCGTGATGGCCGTAAAGAGCTTGAGGTCGTTGGCGGGCATGCCGAGGCGCAGCACGGCGGCGATGATGATGCGGTACACGACCGCGCCGCAAACCACGCTGACGAGCGAGCGCAGGAACGTCCCCCTGCCAAAGAGTACCTCGCCGATGATCAGCGACGCAAGCCCGATGATGATCGCGCCCGTACCCATCTGGATGTCCGAGAACGACTGGCTTTGCGCGATCAGACCGCCGGCGAGCGCGACGAGCCCGTTGGCAATCACCAATCCCAATCGTTTCATGCTGTCGGTATTCACGCCCTGCGCGCGCGCCATGGGCGCGTTATCCCCGGTCGCGCGGACGGCGCAGCCGATCTCGTTGCCGAAAAACCAATAGAGCAGCAGCAGCAGCGTGACGACAAACGCCAGCGCCACGGCGACGACGGCGACGTTTTTGCTCCAGCCGAACCGGTCCATCATGAACGAGAACACCGTCGTCTCCTTGAGCATGGAGACGTTCGCCTTGCCCATGATGTGCAGGTTGACCGACCACAGCGCGATCATGGTCAGAATTCCGGAGAGCAGCGCGGGGATCTTGAGCACGGTGTGCAGCGCGCCGGTGATCAGTCCCGCCGCCATGCCGCCGGCAAACGAAATCAGCAGCGCAAGCAGCGGGTTTACGCCGTTGACGACGCAGATGGCCGCGATGGACGCGCCCATTGTGATGCTGCCCTCGACGGACAGGTCCGCAATATCCAGCACGCGATAGCTGATGAATACGCCGAACGTCATGAGCGTCCAGATCAGGCCGAGCCCGACCGCGCCGATCAGTTCATTCCACATGGTTTGTCACCTCAACACGCGCGCGTAAGGCGCGCGCCAATTTCTTTCGATCAGGCAAGCGCATCGCGGAGTGCCGCCCCGCGATGTGCTTGCCTGAATGCTTTTATTCTGCTCCGTCCCGGCCTTTGCATATTGGATTCGCCGCAAAAGGCCGGACCGGGCCGATCTGTTGCCGGCCAGGAATCGTTCCGATTTTCGGCGCGATTGTGTTCGTGTCCGCGGCGTCGGATCAATTGGCCGCAGCGGGGCAGTTTCGCAGCGCCCTTTACGCCGCAGGGAGGATGGCCGCCTGGTATTTTTCCGGGATCGTAAAGCCGATGGCTTCCGCCGTCTCGGCGTTGAACGCGGCGTCGAAGCCCGTGGCGAACTCGATCGGCATCTTGGAGACGTCCGCGCCTTCCTTGAGGACCTTCAGCGCCATCAGGCCCGTCTGGTACCCAAGGTCATGGTAATTGATGCCGAGCGTGGCAAGACCGCCCGCGGACACCATATTCGACTCGCCGCAGATGACTGGTATCTTTGCCGCGGTGGCGACTTCGCCGACGATCGGCATTGCAGAGGCGACGGTGTTGTCCGTCGGGATGTAGATCGCGTCGCACTGCGTGATCAGCGACTGCATCGCCTGCTGCACGTCGTTGGTGGAGGCGACGGTGACCTCCGTGTAGATCTTGCCCTGGCTCTCGACGGTCTCCTTGGCGATCTGCGCCTGAAGCACGGAGTTGGCTTCGCCGCTGTTGTAGATGCAGCCCACGGTCTGCGCATCCGGGAAGAGCTCGAATATCAGCGCGATCTGGTCGGAGATCGGGTTCATGTCCGAGGTGCCGGAGACGTTGCCGCCGGGCGCCTCGTTGCTCGTGACGAGCTTGGCGACCTCGTAATCGGTCACGGCGGTGCCCAGAATCGGGATCGTGGTCGTCTTGCTGGCCATGGTCTGCGCCGACGGCGTGGCGATGGCGAGGATCAAGTCGACCTTCGCGCTGACAAAGCGGTCGCCGATGGTCGAAAGCGTGGACTGGTCGCCCTGCGCGTTCTGGATGTCGAAGGTGACGTTTTCGCCCTCGGTCAGGCCGTTGTCGGCGAGCGCTTCAATGAAGCCGTCCCGCGCGGCGTCGAGCGCGGCGTGCTCGACGATTTGTACGATGCCGATCTTGAAGTTGGTCTTTTCCGCCTTCTGCGTGCAGCCGGCCGTCGCGGCCATCAGGAGCGCGGCGAGCAGGATCGCAATGGTCTTTTTCATGTTTCGTTCCTCCCTTTTCCTTTTTAATTAGCCTTACCCCCGAGACCCGGGGATAAAAAAAGCCCTTTCCCGATTGCTCGGAAAAGGGCGAATCATCGCGGTACCACCTTTTTTCTTCCAAAGCCTTGCGGCGATGGAACTCGTCGGCGGTCAATAAACCGCCTCGCGCTGTAACGGGCGTACCCGGACCGGCCTACGGAACACGTCTTTCAACCGTCGACTCTCGGGATGTATTCGGAACCGTTCCCACCGCTTTCTTCCACCAGCCGAAAGCTCTCTTGGCGTGAAAAATCGCTTCTTACTTATTCCCGGTCACTGTCTTTTTATATTGTAACGGATTATAATATATAATTTTCCGCCTGTCAATCCCCAATTTGGCGATAAAAGGGCGGAGGGCGCGTTTTGTGACCCCATGGCAAGCGCAACGTAAAAAAGCGCCTGATTGGGCGCTTTTTTGCTTTTATATCTTTTGCTGGGTTTGGTTGAAAGTTCGCCCTCAAGCTCCTGCCCAAGGTCACAGCGGTCCCAGGGGCCCCGGTCGCGCCGCCCTTTTAGCTCTTTCCCGGGAAACTATGCTTGAATCCTATGCCGCACCTGCCGGACGACCCATTCGCTGAAGCTGCCGCGGCAGATAAACTCGGCGCCGCCGGTCAGCGTCACGTCGTAGTCCGGCGTAACATGGATGCTGAGCGCGCCGCCCTCCGCCTGCACGGCGACCGTGTCCTCGAGGAGCCCCATCAGCCGCCCCGCCACAACGGAGGCGCAGCAGCCCGTGCCGCAGGCCAGCGTACGCCCGGCGCCGCGCTCCCAGGTTTTCACGCGGATATGCGTGCGGTCGACGATCTGCATAAAGTTCATGTTAATCTTTGCGGGAAAGGCGGGGTGGACCTCGATCTGCCGCCCCAGGCCGTTGACGTCCAGCGTATCGAGCGCGTCCGTCAGCATGACGCAGTGCGGGACGCCCATGCGCATGGCGGTCAGTTCGATCCGTTTTCCCGCTATGTCCAGGCTCTGCCGCACGACGGGATTGCCCGCCAGCGTTGTGGGGACTGCTTCCGGGTCAAATTCCGCGCGGCCCATTCCGACGGTGACGGACGTTACCGTTTCACCCTTGCCGTCCAAATGGAGGCGGATCGTCTTGACGCCCGCCATCGTTTCCACGGTAAACTCGGACTTATTCACATTGCCGCTTTCGAATACGAATTTTGCGAAGCAGCGGATGCCGTTGCGCACATTTCGCCGACATTGCCGTCGGAATTGACGTACGCCATGCGGACGTCGGCCGACCGGCTTTTCAGGCAGACCATGATGCCGTCGCCGCCCACGCCGAAGTGCCGATCGCATACCGTCAGCGCCAGAGCGCCGTAATCCGGAAGCGTTGGCTCCATACCGTTAAACAGGCAGAAATCGTTGCCCGCGCCGTGCATCTTTACGAATTCCAAGCAAACCTCCTAAAGCGCTGCATTCCGGAACTGATCGCCATACATACGCCGACCATTATAGCATAGACCGTCAGGCTGCGACGGCTGTCTGCTTGGTGTCCGGGTACGCTTTCGCAGATTATACTATTCCAAAGGCAGCTTTACAAGTCCTGCACGCTGCCGATGCCGTAGAATTTATTCTCGCATCACGCAGGCGGCGATTATAAACGCGGCGACAGCGGCTCCACGACAAACGCGACCGAAAAACAGGGAAATTCGAGCGAACGACCCTGCTGATTGATTGAACAAGCGTTGCGTAACCAGGGGGTCCGGGTTTCCCTAAATAATTTTAGCGGGCAGGCCTTCGCACAGATTCTGTCCGAAAACCCGCCCGCCGATCGTGTTCCCGATATTGGCCGACGTTTTGCGCGGCCCTTGCCGCGTTACTGTCCCGTCATGATACGGAGGATCTCCTTGTCGGTTTCCCGCATCCCGTCCCGCCCGAGGCGGCCGACATTGGCGATGGTGTTCTCGACGCCCTTTGTCACGATTCCTTCGCCGCCGATAAACTGCTTGCCGCGCTTGTACATCTCGTAGCCGAACATACCGGCGTCCACGGCGGTCGCGACCTTGGCCGCGCAGGAAGGCTTGGCGCCGTCGCAGACGATGCCGGACACGATGGCAAGAGCGTTGACCAGCGTATGCGCGACGGCCTCGTAACCGCCGCCGTCCAGCCATGAGATCGCGGCGCCTGCGCTGCAGCCCGCGCTGACCGCGCCGCAATAGGCCGACAGGCGGCCGATACCGGCCTTTTGGTGGACGGTCAGAAGATTGCTGACGATGAGCGCGCGGAGCATCTCCTCGTGCGTACGCCCGGTCCGCTCGGCATAGATGGCCACGGGCACCGAAGCCGTGATGCCCTGGTTTCCGCTTCCCGCGCAGATGACGACCGGCATTTCGCAGCCGCTCATCCGGGCGTCGGAGCCGGCGGCCGCGGCGGCCCGGCAGAGCACCGGAAGGCTGTCCCCATAAGCGTCGAGCAGAACGCGGCCGATGGAAACGCCCCAGTCGTGGCCGAGTCCCTCCGCGGAGATGGCCATGTTACAGCGAAGCTGTTCCTCCAGAACGTCCCGAACGTCGTTTAGGTCAACCGTACCGGCAAAGTCGAGAATGCTCTCCACGCTGAGGTTGGAATGGTCCGGGCGGTGCTCCTGCGGCTGTTTCTGCCAGGGCGCCTCCAGCAGCCGGTTGCCGTCCTTCTCCAGCAGCACGACGTTCGTGTGGCGGTCGACAATGCGGAGGCGGACCTTGCTCTTGCCGCGGTATAACGTCAGGTCGATGTCGAAGATAGGCCCTGATTTTGTCGGATTCACCGTGACGGGGACCGTTTCCAGAAAAGCCCGGATTCCGGCCTTTTGATCCTCGGTCACATGGGAGAGTACGTCCAGCATCAGCGTTTCGTCGCCGGCTATGATACCCGCAGCCGCTGCGGCCTGGATTCCCTTCAGGCCGCCCGTGTTCGGCACGATCACGCTTTTGACGTTCTTGATGATGTTGCCGCTGGCCAGCACGTCCACGCGGTCCGGGACCGCGCCAAGCACCGAGCGGGCGCGCGCCGCGCCGTAGGCGATGGCGATCGGCTCCGTGCAGCCCGTCGCGGCCACAAGCTCCTCGCGCAGGATTTGGACGCAGGCGCGATATTTTGGATCATTTTTTTGTATCGTTATCATCTCCTAACTGCGG
>CAZKGE010000125.1:0-3100 GCA_964552065.1 uncultured Oscillospiraceae bacterium
GCTTCGCTTGGATTCCCCTGCAAAAGGTATACGCGCGCCGTCCGCACCGCCGGAGCTTCCCGGCAGGAAAGCAGCGCGATGCACTGCGCCGCGGCGTCCGCCCGCTGATCGTACTGACCGGGCAGGTACTCCACCGCAAACACTTCGCAATCGCCTTTTGGCAGCGTATCGTACGCAAGGTCGGTCTGCGGCTCGGCAAACACGGGGTACCGGCAGGCCGAGAACAGCGCCTCGTCGACGCCCTCCACATCGTAGCGGTTCAGCACACGAAGCCCCGTTATGCTGCAAATTCCAAGCACGTCCCGGACGTCCGCTAAAAGCGCGTTGGCTTCCTGCCTAAACTCCGTTCGTTTTTCCACATAAATCCTGCGTACCATCTGCCTACGCTTTTCCGTCCGCCGCCATGGCAAGCGCGCGGTCGCCGATATCCCGCCGGAAATAGGCGTTTTCGAAATGGATTTGATCGACGGCGGCATAGGCGGCGCGCTGCGCCGCGCGCGGGTCGCCCGCAACGGCGGTTACGCCGAGCACCCGCCCGCCGGAGGTCGTAAGCCGCCCGTTTTCGCGCTTCGTGCCCGCGTGGTAAACAAATACGTCCTTCCCGTTTTCCGCGCCGTCCAGCGAAATTTCGTAACCCGTTTCGTATTTCATCGGGTATCCCTTCGAGGCCATGACCACGCAGCAGGCCGCGCCGTTTTTGAGCCGCACCGGAATTTCTGAAAGACGCTCCTCCTCCACGGCGCACATGATTTCGAACAGATCCGTTTCCAGCAGCGGCAGCACGACCTGCGTTTCCGGGTCGCCAAAGCGGCAGTTGTATTCGATGACCTTCGGGCCGTCCCCGGTCAGCATCAGCCCGAAATAGAGGCAGCCTTTAAACGTCCTTCCCTCCGCGCGCATGGCCCGGACGGTCGGCAGGAATATGCGCTCCATGCACTGCTCCGCAATCTTTTCCGTATAAAACGGGTTCGGCGCGAGCGCGCCCATACCGCCGGTATTCGGCCCGAGATCGTTGTCGAACGCGCGCTTATGATCGAGCGCGGACACGAGGGGCACGATCGTGGTCCCGTCGGTAAACGCAAGTACGCTCGCTTCGTTCCCTGCGAGGCATTCCTCGATCAAAATCCGGCTGCCGCTTGGCCCGAACACGCCCTGCTCCATCATGGCGAAAACGGCGCTTCCGGCCTCCGCTTCGTTCTGAGCGATCACGACGCCCTTGCCCAGCGCCGGGCCGTCCGCCTTGATTACGGCGGGGTACGGAATCCCGCAAAGGTATGCGTACGCTTCGTCCGCGCGGTCGAACACCGCATACGATGCCGTGGGAATCCCATATTTTCGCATGAGCTCCTTTGCAAAGCTCTTGCTCCCTTCGATGCAGGCCGCCGCCGCCGAGGGCCCGAAGCAGCGGACCCCGATCGCCCTCAGCCGGTCGGCGGCGCCGAGTATCAGCGGGTCGTCCGGCGCGACAACGGCAAAATCGACATTGTTTTTTGCGGCAAACGACACGATTTTTTCGATGTCCGTCGCTTTAATCGGCACGCACTCGGCGTGCGCGGCCATGCCGCCGTTGCCGGGCAGGGCAAAAATCCGGCCGATGCGCGGGTTTTTACGCAGCTTTTCGAGAATCGCGTGTTCGCGGCCGCCGCCGCCGATAATCATTACGTTCATGTCTTCCATCTTGCTCTTTCGCGTTCGTCGTCAACGATTAAACCGTTTTATTTTGTTTTTTTCTTTCCGCTCGCTATATATTAGTGATGAAACAGCCGAAGCTCGGTAAAAAACATGGCGATGCCGTACCGGTCGCAGGCCCGGATCACGTCCTCGTCCCGCACCGAACCGCCGGGCTGCGCGATGTACAAGACCCCGCTCCCATGCGCGCGCTCGATGTTGTCCTCGAACGGGAAGAACGCGTCGCTGCCGAGCGAAACGCCAAAAAGCAGTTTCAGATGCGCCTCGCGCTCGCCGCCTGCCAGCGGTTCCGGCCTATACAGGAAATAGGGTTTCCATCCGTCCGCGCCGAACGGCTCTCCGCCGTGCCCCGCGATATACAGATCGATGAGATTGTCGCGTACCGGCCGCTTCAGTTCCGGCCGGAACGGCAGCGAAAGCACCTTTTCGTGGCGGCGCATCCACCAGATGTCCGCTTTTTCGCCCGCAAGCCGCGTGCAGTGGATGCGGGACTGCTGTCCCGCGCCCACGCCGACGGTCTGCCCGCCGTACGCAAAGCACACGGAGTTGGACTGCGTGTATTTCAGCGTGATCAGCGAAAGGATCAAATCGCGCGATGCCGCCTCGTCAATGGCTTTCCGTTCGGTGACGGGCCGGTTCAGGAGCGCCGCGCCAATCTTCGCGTCGTTGCGCGGCTGTTCGAACGTAACGCCGAATACCTGCTTCTTCTCCAGCGCCGCGGGCTCGTAATCCGTGTCGATTCGCAGCACGCCGTAGCTGCCGCCGCGCTTGCTTTTAAGTATTTCGAGCGCTTCCGGCGTATAGCCCGGGGCGATCACCCCGTCCGACACCTCCCGTTTGATTACAAAAGCCGCGGTCGCGTCGCAAACGTCGCTGAGCGCAACAAAATCTCCGAAGGAGGACATGCGGTCGCACCCGCGCGCGCGCGCATAGGCGCAGGCGATGGGCGAATCATTCAGCCCCTCGACGTCCTCCGCGGCGCAGGCGCGGCGCTCCAGCTCGCTCAGCGGCAGTCCCAAAGCCGCCCCGGCGGGGCTGACGTGCTTAAACGTCGCCGCGCCGGGCAACCCTAGCGCCTCCTTCAGCTTTTTTACCAGCTGCCAGGCGCTGATCGCGTCCATGAAGTTGATGTAGCCGGGCTTGCCGTTGAGCACCTCAACGGGCAGCTCGCCGCTCTCCATATAGAGCCGCGCGGGTTTCTGGTGCGGGTTGCATCCGTATTTTAACGGGAATTCCTTCATAACCAATTTACCTCCGAAGCGTGTTGCCTGGATCGATCCGGTCCTTCACTTTCTTCCGGCGCCGGGGATTTTTCGGTCTATCCGTCCGTTGAAACGTCCTGCGCGAACCGATTTCGAATCCTGTCCTCATAAACCCCGCTTTGCAGGTTCGTGTAGCGAACGTAAAGCGA
>CAZKGE010000125.1:3110-6756 GCA_964552065.1 uncultured Oscillospiraceae bacterium
GCACAAAGCGCGTTCCAGATTCCGTCCGCAAACGTGTCGATCCCGTCCGGCACGCACACCGGGACGGGCTCGCCCGAAAAGCTCGGCAGGATTGCGCCGTTTTTGCGGTAGGTATGGATCAAATGCCCCGTCCCTTTGACCGGTTCGTAATCGAACGTCTGGCGGAGCACCGCCTCCCCCGCCGCGTCCGCGGCTTTTAGAATGGAGAGCCGATAGGAAAATCCTCCGCAAAACAGGAGCAATCCGCTGATGCGCGGCGTGAAGTGCGGCGCGTCCGGCTCGAACCGGCGCGTCGCAAGCGCAGATTCGAAGGTGCGCCCGCTTTGCAGCGCCTCGCAGATCGTATCGGTCTGGTCGCCGTTGGACACCACCGTTATGCCGGCGAGCGTGCGCAGCGGCGTATACAAAATCAGGCTCGAATCGGCCACCTTCCCGGCGTCCAGCATATGGATGCCGAGGTCGTCCCCCTTTTTCAAAAACGCGCGGTTGCGGCTGTTTTCGCTGCGGCCCATGATAAAATATGCCAGCGCGGCGCTGATGCCGTCCCGGCTGAGCCCGAGCACGATGCCGCGCCCCGGATAGTCGTTTTCCCCGAGCACGTCAGACAGTTCCCGCTGCACCATTCTTGCTCCTCTCTTCCCGCCGTTTGGCAAAATCCGCGCAGAGCAGCTCCGTCGCCCGCGGCAAAAGCTTCCACTCCGCCTGCTCCATCACGCGGCGCTGCAGCGTTTCCGGCGTGTCCCCCGGCCGCACGGCGACGCGTTTCTGCATCAGGACCCGCCCGCCGTCCGGCACTTCGTTGACCATATGCACCGTAGCTCCGGTCACCGTTTCCCCCGCCGCAAGCACCGCCTCGTGCACCTTTAACCCGAAAAACCCCTTCCCGCAGTACGCCGGGATCAAGGAAGGATGCACGTTTAAAATCCGGTCCGGATAGCGCGAAACGAACGCCGCGCTCAAAATCTGTAAAAACCCCGCGAGCACGACAAAATCGATTTCGGCCTTTGCCAGCGTGAAAAGCAGCTTCTCCTCATACGCTTCCCGCGCCGCAAACGCCGCGCGCTCCACCGCCAGGGCGGCGATCCCGGCTTTTTTCGCCCGCTCGAGCGCAAACGCGTCCGCCCGGCTCGAAACGACCAGCGAAAGTTCCCCGCTTTTGAAAAGGCCGCTGTCGCGCGCGTCGATCAGCGCCTGCAGGTTGGTCCCGCCGCCGGAAACCAGCACGGCCACACGCGGCTTCAGCATAGCTCGACGCCTTCCCCGCCCGCGAAGACCTGGCCGATGCAGTAGGCTTCCACGCCGTTTTCGCCGAGCAGCCGGACCGCCCGGTCCGCCTGCGCGGCGGGCAGGGTCAGCGTCATGCCGACGCCCATGTTGAAGGTGTTGAACAGCGCGCGCTCCTCCATGTCCCCCAGCGTTCTGAGCAGGTGAAACACCGGCGGCACCCGCACGCTCCGTTTCTCGATGCGCGCGCAAAACCCCGCCGGGATGCTGCGCGGAATATTTTCATAGAATCCGCCGCCGGTGATATGCGCAATGGAGTGCACCTCGACCTGTTCGATCAGCGAGAGCACGGGTTTTACATAGATCTTTGTCGGCGTCAGCAGTTCCTCGCCCAGCGTTTTGCCAAGCTCCGCAACGTAGGCATCCAGCTTTTCACGGTTCATGGGAACGAATTTCCGCACCAGCGAAAACCCGTTGGAATGGATGCCGGAGGACGCCAGCGCGATCACCGCGTCGCCCGCGGCAACGCGGCTGTTGTCGATCAGGCGGTCTTTTTGCACGATCCCAGTGCAGAATCCCGCCAGGTCGTATTCGCCCTCGGCGTAAAACCCCGGCATTTCGGCGGTTTCGCCGCCGATCAGCGCGCAGCCCGCCTGCCGGCAGCCCTCCGCGACGCCCTGAACGACGCTTGCGGCGACCTCCGGCACCAGCCTGCCGGTCGCAATATAGTCGAGAAAAAACAGCGGCTTTGCGCCGTGGCAAACCACGTCGTTTGCGCACATCGCAACGCAGTCGATCCCGACCGTATCGTGCCGCTCCAGCACAAAGGCGGCTTTGAGCTTGGTGCCGACGCCGTCCGTGCCGGAAACCAGCACGTCGCCGCCAAGCGCATACATGCCGCCGAACGAGCCGAGCCCGTGCAGTACGTTTTGATCGAACGTGGATTCGGCATAGGCTTTCATGCGCTTCACGGCTTCGTATCCCGCCTCGACGTTCACGCCGGAATCCTGATAGGTAATGGGCATGGCAGTCTCCTTATCGCTTCGAAAAACGACTCCCGCTTGTGTTTACGGCTTTTCAGCGTCCGCAGAGCAGGGCTTTTTTTCGCGCTTGAGCAGGTTTTTCCCGACGCGTTTTAGTCGTTCCGAAACGTCCTCCGGATATTTCCCGTTGAAGCACCCCGCGCAGAAATTGCAGGCCGCGCCCTCCACCGTTTTCAGGAGGTCCCCGATGCCAAGGTAGCTTAAGGAGTCCGCGCCGATACATCGGCGGATCTCCTCTACGGAATGGTTCGCGCCGATCAGCTGCTCGTAGGACGAGGTGTCGATCCCGAAATAGCAGGGGTGCACGACGGGAGGCGAGCTTATGCGGATATGCACTTCCTTCGCGCCGGCGGTGCGAAGCATCTCCACGATGCGCTTGCTTGTGGTCCCGCGCACAATGGAATCGTCCACCAGCAGCACGTTCTTGCCGCGCACGTTGCGTTTGAGCGCGCAGAGCTTTAAGGAGACGTCCATCTCGCGCCGGTCCTGAGAGGGTTCAATAAACGTCCGTCCCATATAGCGGTTCTTGGAGAGCGCAATGGTAAACGGAAGCCCCGCCTGCCTGGCGTACCCCATTGCGGCGGGCAGCGAGGAATCCGGCACGGCGGCTACCACATCCACGTCGGCCGGCGACGAAACGGCCAGCAGTTCGCCCGCCCGTTCGCGCGCCTTGTGCACCGAAATGCCGTCGATATCGGAATCCGGCCTCGCGAAATACACATACTCGAAGATGCAAAGCGCCGTGTCCGAAGCGTGCACCGCCTGGTGGGAACGCAGGCCGTCCTTGTCCACCACGATGATCTCCCCCGGCCGCACGTCACGGATGAACTCCGCGCCGATGGTATCGAACGCGCAGGACTCGGAGGCGAGCACGTATGCGCCGTCCAGGCTGCCCAGGGCGAGCGGGCGCATCCCCCGAGGATCGCGGATCCCGACGAGCTGGTCCTTCGTCATCAAAACGAGCGCGTAACTTCCCTTGAGCTGCTTCATGGCTTTTTCGGCGCTTTCGGCAATGCCTTCGGCGCAGTTTTTCGCAATCAGCGCGGCAATGATTTCGGAATCGGTCGTGGTCGCAAACTCCGCGCCCTCGCTTTCCAGTTCCCCGCGCAGCTCTCTTGCGTTGATGATGTTTCCGTTATGCGCGAGCGCGAGCGGCCCGCAGGGGGAATCGACCACCAGCGGCTGGGCGTTGATTAACGATCTGTCCCCCATGGTGGAATAACGCACGTGTCCGATCGCCAGCCGCGCCCCGGAAAGCTGTGCCAGTTCGTCGCAAAACCGTCCGCTGACAAGCCCCATCTCCTTGTAACAGTCGATGCCGCCGCCGCGTGAAATGGCAATGCCCGCGCTCTCCTGCCCGCGGGGCTGCAGCGCAAACA
>CAZKGE010000126.1:0-6704 GCA_964552065.1 uncultured Oscillospiraceae bacterium
CCCGGCTGCGCTCCCCGACGCCGGCGAACACGGAATACCCGCCGTGGTTGACCGCGACGTTGTGGATCAGCTCCATGATCAGCACGGTCTTGCCCACGCCCGCGCCGCCGAACAGGCCGATCTTTCCGCCCTTGGGATAGGGCGCGAGCAGGTCGATGACCTTGATGCCGGTTTCGAGCAGCGTGGTCGCGGGATGCTGCGTGGAGAGCGCGGGCGCCTTCTGATGGATGTCGCGCGTTTGGGTCGCGTTGATCGGCCCGAGGCCGTCGATCGGCCGGCCGAGCACGTCCATCGTGCGGCCGATGACCGCGTCGCCGACCGGCACGCGGATGCCTTCTGCGATCACCTCGGCGCGGCCGCCGAGGCGCAGGCCGTCCGGCGCGTCGAGCGCCACGCAGCGCACGAGCCCCGGCTCGGTCTGCGCGGCCGCCTCCATGTACCACTCCCGCTCGGTCAGCCGGAGCAGCGCGTTGACCGGCGGCTCCGCGCCCACCGGAAATTTAATGTCGAGCACGGGCCCGTCGATCTTGACGATGACGCCCTGCTGCGTCCTTGCCTCCGTCACGTTGCCTTCTCCTTGCCGAAAATCCGTTTGTTACCGATTGAGCAGCCCCGTCGCTACCGTCTCGCACAGCTCCTGCGTGATGCCGATCTGGCGGGCCATGTGGTAGTCGTGCACGAGCATGTCGATCAGCTCGTCCGCGTTCTTTGTCGCGCGCTGCATGGCGTTCATGCGCGCGCAGTTCTCGCTCACATACGACTGCGTCAGCGCGCCGTACAGAAAGCCGATCGCATACTGCGGCACGAGCTCGCGAAATACCTCTTCCGGCGACGGGTGATAGATCATCTCGCGGTCATACTCGTACTCCAGCTCCACGCCCGACAGATCCTGCAGCAGCACCGGCAGGATGCGGACCTGCCTCGGGTACTGCGTCACGGTGTTGATAAACCGCATGTAGATCACGTTCACCTCGGAGATCTCGCCGCTGTCGTAGAGCTCGAACAACTCGTCCTTGAGCGCGCGCGCGTTGCCGATGGACGGGTTCTGCGCGATGCCGGGATATTCGCGGTCGGGCTTATAGCCGCGCCGCCTGAAGAACTCCGCTGCGTAGATACCGACGGTCGCGATAAACGGGTCGGCACACGCCTCGACGCTACTAAGCGCGAACTGCAGCACGTTGTGGTTGAACGGCCCAGCCATGCCCTTGTCCGACGCCATCACGAGGAACGCCTTGCGCTGCGCGCCGTGCGAGCGAACGTTTTTGCCGCTCTCGAGGTATTCGTGCTCGATCTCGGGGGAGTGCGTGAGAATGTCCTTGACCGCCGCGCGGACGCGGTGCGCGAAGGCGCGCGCATAGTCGACGTGCGGCATGATCTTCTTCATGCGCGAGGCGGACAGCAGATACATCGCGTTCGTGATCTGCCGCGTCTCGCGTACCGCACGGATATGCTCGCGGATCTCCTTTACGCTCTTTCCCACGTCGCGCTAAACTCCTTCATGCCGCTTATCAGTTCCTCGCGGATCGAATCGTCCAGCTTGCCCGAATGGTTGATCTCGTCCATCTGATTACGCATCATGCTGTTGAGATAGGCGAGCAGCCCCTGCACAAAGCGCTTGACGTCGGGCGCCGCGATGCTCCTAAGCAGGCCCGCGTTGTGCAACAGCAGCAGCGAAACCTCCTCGGCGAGGCTGTACGGGCTCTGCTGCTTCTGCTTGAGCAGCTCGACGAGCCGCGCGCCGGAATCGAGCTGCGCCTTCGTCGCGGCGTCGAGGTCCGATCCGAACTGCGCGAACACCGCAAGCTCGCGGTACTGCGCCAATTCAAGCCGCAGAAGCCCCGCCACATCGCGCATCGCGCGCTTCTGCGCGCTGCGGCCCACGCGCGAGACCGAGAGGCCCACGTTCACCGCGGGGCGCACGCCGGAGCGGAACAGCTCGCTTTCGAGGTAGATCTGCCCGTCCGTGATCGAGATCACGTTCGTGGGGATATAGGCGCTGATGTCGCCGGACATCGTCTCCGCAATCGGCAGCGCCGTCATCGAGCCGCCGCCAAAGGCCTTGTCGAGCTGCGCGCTGCGCTCGAGCAGGCGGCTGTGCAGATAGAACACGTCGCCCGGGTACGCCTCGCGTCCCGGCGGCCTGTGCAGAAGCAGCGACAGCGTGCGGTAGGCCACGGCGTGCTTGCTCAGATCGTCGTATATCACGAGCGCGTCGCGGCCGGAATACATGAATTCCTCCGCGATCGCGCACGCGGCGTACGGGGCCAGGTACTGCATGGCGGCGGGATCGGACGCCGTCGCCGCGACGACCACCGTGTACTCCATCGCGCCGGCGCGATCGAACATGTCGACGATCTGCGCCACGGTCGAGGCCTTCTGGCCGATCGCGCAGTACACGCAGTACACCTGCTTGCCGCGCTGATTCAGGACGATGTCGGTCACGATCGTGGTCTTGCCGGTCTGCCGGTCGCGCTGGCCGCGGCCGATCGGGATCATGGAGTCGATCGCGAGGATGCCGGTCTCCAATGTGCGCTGCACCTTGCTGCGCATGATGATGCCCGGCGCGGACGATTCGACCGGCCGGTATTTGTCGGTGCGGTCGATCTCGCCGTACAGCGAGCGGCCGACCGGATCGACGACGCGGCCGAGCAGCTGCTCGCCGACGGGCACGCGCATGGCGCTCCCCGTGCCGCGGCAGGACGAGCCGATGGCCGGCTCGCCGTTGAGCATCGCCGCGCGCACGATGTCCTGATCAAGGTGCAGCACGATGCCGTATTTTTCGTTGTCGAACGCGAGCAGCTCGCCGTACCTGCAGTCCGGTATGCCGCGCACGCTCACGACGCCGTCGGCCGAGGCGACCACGGTGCCGTAGTCGAACGTCGTCGGCGTAAACACGAGGTCCGCGAGCTGCGCGCGGATGAATCTTCCGATGTCGATCTTTTCCGCCAGCATGCTATTCCCCCGTCGCGAGCTTTTGGCGCACCTGCTCGAGCCGCGCCTTCAGGCTCGCGTCATAGACGCGGTTCTTCCAGCGCACGACGAACCCGCCCAAAAGCGCGTCGTCCCACACGAACTGCATGCGCTGCGCGCTCTCGCCCGTGAGCGTTTCCAGCCGCGATTTGAGCTTCTCCAGATTCTGCTCGCCAAAATTCTTCGGCACGGTCACGACGATCCGGTCCTTCATGCGTCCGCCCCGTCCTTGCGCTTTGCGTCGGCGGAGTCAAAATACGCGTCGATAATCGCCGCGTTGTCCGTTTCCGTAACCTCGCGCGCCAGTACGCGCGCGGAGATGTCCACCGCGATGTCCGCGATCTCGCGCTTCAGCTGCCGCATCGCGTCGTCGCGCTCATGCTGCGCCTGCTGGCGCGTGCGCAGGAGCAGTTCCTTGGCCTCCGATTCCGCCTGCGCCTGAATCGCCTTGGCGGCGTCGTCCGCGCGGGCGACGATCTCGGCGGACTGCTTCTCGGCGTCCGTCTGCGCGGTGGCCAGCTCCGCCTCGTACTGCTCGTGCAGCCTGGCCGCCTCCGCGCGCTCCGCCTGCGCCTTGTCCGCCTCCGCCTGGATGCGGCCGGCGCGGGAAAGCAAAAACTGCCGCACGGGCCGGTAGACGAGCGCGCGCAGAATCAGAAACAGCGCGACGATATTGAGGATGTTGAGCAGCAGGCTGCCGAACACCGCTTGCATGCTGATGCCTTCCATGCTCCGTCCCTTCTTACTTGAGGAACAGCATGATCAGCGCGGAAACGAAGCCGTAGATGGCGGTCGACTCCACCAGCGCGAGGCCCAGTAGCAGCGTTGAGTTGATTTTATTGGACGCCTCGGGCTGGCGCGCGATGGCCTCCACGGCCTTGCCGGTCGCAAACCCCATCGACAGTCCTGCGCCCATCGCGGGCAGAAGCGCGAGCCCCGCGCCGATCGGTGTAAGATCCATTCGTCAACTTCCTCCTTATTCGATCGCTTCGTTGATGAACGTCAGCGACAGTGTGATAAATATAAACGCCTGAATGAGCGGATGAAACACGTTGAAATACAGCCCGAGCACCGCGGGCAGGCCGAACGCGAAGTTGCCCAGCGCAAAGTAGAGCAGCTCCATCACGATCATGCCGCCGAGCATGTTGCCGAACAACCGGCAGGCCAGCGACACGGGGATGGCGAGGTCCGTCAGGATGCGGATCGGGAATATGACCGGCGTCGGCTCCGCCATGGACTTGAGGCGGCCGCCGATGCCCTTCTGCTTGATGCCGTAAAAGTTGATGAGGAAGAACGTAATCAGCGCCATGGCAAGCGTCAATGTAATGTCGCTCGTCGGCGCGCGCTGCCCGAACAGCTCCACGACCGCGCACGCGACCATGTAGACGGCGAGCGTGAACATGTACGCCGCGATGTTGTCGCCGAGCGGCTTGCCGAGCTGCGCCTTGCTGTACGAGGCGAGCGTTTCCACCACGGTCTCCATCACGTTTTGCAGTCCCTTGGGCTGGTCCGTAAAGCGCGGGAACGCAAGCGTGCGGAACAGAACCGCCAAGAGCGCGAGGATCAGCACGAGCACCCAGCCGGTAACCACGGAGAGGCTGACCGAAAGCCCGAATACGTCCTTAAACGGCGCGAAAATCGATACGTGGAACTCTTTTTGCGACCTGCCGAACACGAGCGTGATGATCTCCGACACGGCGAGCCATACGCCTATCCAGAACACGATGTCCGGCGTGCGGCGCGCGCGCTTGAACCGTTTGACCGTTTCTATATCGGCGTCCGCCGCGAGCGCGGGCTGACGCTTGCTCCTTGCGCGCAGTACGATGCCCAGCAGCACCATCAGCGACCCCAGGCCCGCAAACGCCAGCGCTTGTATATTCATTCGTCCCGCCCCCTCTTTTGCCTGGCGTCCTTATATAAGGTAACCAGCATCTTCGAAACGGCGCTGACCATCAGCCCCGCGGCAAGGCCGACGCCCGTCCACAGCAGCTTGTCCGGCCGGGTCAGCGCGGTCGCGAGAAGCACGCCGACGATGAGCAGCGTGTTGCCGAGCATGGGCAGGATCGCCTTTAAGCGCGCGCCGCTGAGCGTGGCGCTTGTCGACAGAGCCAGCAGCCAGAACGCCACCGCGCCGGCGGCGCAGCCGATTCCGAAAAACAGCATTGCAGCATCCCTTTCCCGCCGCAGCCAACCGGCGGGTTCGTCGAACTCCGACTTTTTTAATCATAGCATAAATAAAATACCGGTGAAAGACATTTTTTCCTTGTTTTCCGGCCCGCTTTATCCGCGCCACGCGCCGTCCCCGTCCGTCGAGAACAGGATCTCGCCGCAATGCCGCAGAAAAACGCCGACGCGCGCGCGGTCGTAGACGACGATTTCCTCGGTAAGGCCCGACAGGAAGCTTTCGTCGCGCTCCTCACCGGACAGGATGCCCTCAAGCAGACGCTCCGTATGCGCGCCCCGCGCTTCGGGCTGCGCGGCGCCGGCAAGCGCCGCTTCCAGGCCGCGCTTTTTTGCGGCGAGCTCGCGCTTCTTTTTATAATAGTGCTCCCTAGGCACGTCCCCGGCGATATAGAGCTCGGCAAGGCGAAAAAGCGCGCCGCGGGTCCGCTCGAGCGCGCGCGAATGCGCGTTCGCGTCCGCCCCGCGCGCGCACAGCGCGGCGCGCAGGATATCCGACGCTTCGCGGCCGGCGTGAACGAAATCGACCGGAAGCAGCAAAAAAGCGCGGCGGACGAGGTCGAGCAGCGTCTCGTTCGATATGCGCGACGCGTTTTGGCAGCCCGTCTCGCCTCCGTTTTCGAGCGCGCGCTTCGTCCCGTTCCGGTGCGCCTCGTAGCAGCGCCAGAACAGCCGCTCTTTGCCGCCGCGCGTGACCAGCCGCGCCACAAACCGCCTGCCGCAGGCTCCGCAGCGGATTTTACCTGAGAGGGGGTGGCGGCCGCTGTGCTTTTGGCCCGTTTTGGCTGCGCCGGCGCGGCGGTTTCGCTCCACCTGCGCGCGCTCGAACCGCTCGCGCAAAACGATCGGCTCGTGGTGGCCGGCAAGGACGATCCGCTCTTCCGCGCCGCGGTTATACTTCTTCTCATGCGTGAGATAGTCCGGCGTGTAGGTCTTTTTCTGGACCAGGTCGCCGCAGTATTTCTCGTTCTTCAGAATCTTCAATACGACGGAGGCGCTCCACGGCCCGCCGGCTGCTGTGGGCACGCCCGCGCGCGTCAGTTCCCGCGCGATGCTCTGCGCGCCCCTGCCCTCGTCCAGGTACAGGTCGAAGATACGGCGCACGATCGCTGCGCCGCTCTCGTTGACGGAGATTTCGCCGTTTTTGACGTCGTAGCCCAACAGGCTCCGGCCGAACACCACGCCGCGCTCCATGCTGCGGCGCTGGCCCCATTTCACGCGCTCGGATGTCCGGCGGCTCTCCTCCTGCGCGATCGACGAGAGGATCGTGAGCCGCAGCTCCGCGTCCGGGTCCAGCGAGCGGATGTTGTCCGCGAGGAACACGACGCCGACGCCGCGGCGGGCTAGCTCCCGCGTGACCTGCAGCGCGTCGACGGTGTTTCGCGCAAACCGGCTGACCTCGCGCGTCAATATCAGGTCGATGCCGCCGGAGCGCGCGGCCTCGATCATGCGGTTGAAGGCCGCGCGCTTCTTCAGGCACGTGCCGGACAGACCCTCGTCGGCGTACACGCCGGCCATCGTCCAGTCCGGGTTCTCCTCAATCAGCTCCGAAA
>CAZKGE010000127.1:0-6523 GCA_964552065.1 uncultured Oscillospiraceae bacterium
GAGCGCGTTCTCCGAAGACGGGCTTCCGATCGGCGCGGGGCTCGAGGACCTCGGCAAGGGCTTGCGCTCGCAGATCGGCACGATGTACGGCACGCTGGCCAAAGGGCCGCGCTACCTCGAGATGGCGGAGGGCTACGTGCTCAAGCTCGCACTCGACGAGAACGACGAGATCATCGGCTACCAGTTTGTCAACCTCGGCAAGATGATGGCCGCGATCAAAAAGGGCACGGACCCGAAGGAAGCGTACGAGAAGAACATCGGCACCTACGGCCGTTTCGATCAGGCGGCCCGCGTGATTGATCCGCGCCACGAGTAAGGAGGCAGCCATGATTACGTTTGAAGGATACGAAAGAAGAATCGATAAGATTTTGAAGGTGCTGAACGGGTACGGCATCGCGGACCTGGAAGCGGCCAAGAAGATCTGCGACGACGCGGGCGTCGACGCGGCCGGCATCGTCCGCGGCATACAGCCCATCGCGTTCGACAACGCGTGCTGGGCGTATACCGTCGGCGCGGCGATCGCGCTGAAGAAGGGCGCAAAGACCGCCGCCGAGGCCGCGGAGCTGATCGGCGTCGGCCTGCAGTCGTTCTGCATCCCCGGCTCGGTCGCCGACCAGCGCGAGGTGGGCAGGGGGCACGGCAACCTCGGCGCGATGCTGCTCTCCGAGAGCACGCATTGCTTCGCGTTCCTCGCCGGGCACGAGAGCTTCGCCGCGGCGGAGGGCGCCATCGGCATCGCACGCACCGCGAACAAGGTCCGCAAGGAGCCGCTGCAGGTGATTTTAAACGGCCTCGGCAAGGACGCGGCGTACATCATCTCGCGCGTCAACGGTTTTACGCATGTGGAGACGGATTACAGCTGCCATTCGGGTGAGCTTACGATCGTTTCGACGCGCGCGTTCTCGAGCGGCGACCGCGCCAAGGTCCGCTGCTACGGCGCGGACGACGTCAGCGAGGGCGTCGCGATCATGCAGCACGAGCAGGTGGACGTGTCCATCACGGGCAACTCCACAAACCCGACGCGCTTCCAGCATCCGGTCGCGGGCACCTATAAGAAATGGTGCGTCGAGAACGGCAAAAAATACTTCTCGGTCGCTTCCGGCGGCGGCACGGGCCGCACGCTGCACCCGGACAACATGGCCGCCGGCCCCGCCTCCTACGGCATGACCGACACGATGGGCCGCATGCATTCCGACGCGCAGTTTGCGGGCTCGTCGAGCGTTCCGGCGCACGTCGAGATGATGGGCCTCATCGGCATGGGCAACAACCCCATGGTCGGCGCGACGGTGGCCATCGCGGTCGCGATCGCGCAGGCGCAAAAGTAAGCAAATTCGGAAAGGATGGGCCCGCTTTCGGGAGAATACCGGCCGAAAGCGGGCTTTTCGCAAAAAATGGAGCAAAAATATATCCGCAAAATTGCGCTGGGCGGCGTGCTGGCCGCGATCATCCTGCTTTTAACCACGCTAATCTCCATTCCGCTGCCGGGCGGGCACGGATACATCAACCTTGGCGACGCGGGCGTGCTGACGGCCGCGTACATGCTCGGCGGCACGTGGGGCGCAATCGTCGCGGCCGCCGCGAGCGGCCTTGCGGACGTGCTGCTCGGCTGGGGGCTGTACGCGCCCGCGACGTGCGTGATCAAGGGCGGCATGGCGCTTCTGTCCGCGCTGCTGTTCCGCGCGCTCAAGCCGCAGCGCCAGAGCCTCGCGTTCTTTTTGCCCGCGCCGATCGTGCCGATCGGCTATTTTTTGTACGAATGGGCGCTGTTCGGCTTTGCCGCGTCGATCGTGAACGTGCCGCTCAACTTTGTGCAATGCCTTGCCGGCGCGGCGGTCGCGCAGGCGGTCGCGCTGGTCGTGCGTAAAAATTCGATTTCCAGATGGTTTTAACCCTTTAGAATTTCATTTCGGAGGATACTATGGTCAACGACAGACAGGTCATCAACGCGATTCGCATCCTGGCCGCCGAGACGGTGCAGAAGGCGAACTCCGGCCATCCCGGCATGCCGATCGACGCGGCCCCCGCGGCGTTTACGCTGTGGAAACAGATGAAACAGAACCCCAAGAACCCGCTGTTCCCGGCGCGCGACCGGTTCGTGCTCTCGAGCGGGCACGCGTCGGCGCTCGAGTACGTGCTGCTGCATCTGTTCGGATACGGCGTCGCGATCGACGATCTAAAATCCTTCCGGCAGTGGGGCAGCCGCACGCCCGGGCATCCGGAGCACGGTCTGACGCCGGGCGTCGAGGCGACCACGGGTCCGCTCGGCCAGGGGTTTGCGATGGCGGTCGGCATGGCGATGGCGGAGGCGCACAAGGCGGCCGTCTACAACAGGGAGGGCTATCCCGTCGTTGACAACTTTACCTACGCGCTCATGGGCGACGGCTGCATGATGGAGGGCGTGACCTCCGAGGCTGCGTCGCTGGCCGGCACGCTCAAGCTCGGCAAGCTGATCGCGCTCTACGACAGGAACTGCATCACGATCGAGGGTTCGACGGACCTTGCGTTCACCGAGGACGTGGGCGCGCGGTTCGACGCGTTCGGCTGGCACGTGCAGACGGTCGAGAACGGCGAGGACACGGCCGCCATCGCGCGCGCGCTCGACGAGGCAAAGCGCGAAAAGGGCAGGCCGTCCCTGATTATTTTCGTGACGAAGATCGCGTGCGGCACGCCGCTCGAGGGTTCCAACAAGGCGCACGGCGCGCCGCTCGGCGAGGACAACCTTGCCGCGATGAAGCTGCACTACGGCTGGGAGAGGACGGAACCGTTCTCGCTGCCGCAGGAGATCTACGACTACATGGCCGGGATCACCGCCCCCATGCAGCGCCATGAGGACGAGTGGAACAAGCTGTTTTCAAGCTACAAAGAAGCGTATCCGGAGCTTGCCGCGCAGTGGGAGAAGGACCACTGCGGCAAAGCGCCCGACCTTATCGACGACGAGGCGTTCTGGCACTTTGAAGGCAAGCTGGCCTCGCGCCAGGCGTCGGGCGAGGCGCTCAACAGGCTCCTTGCCCATATGCCGAACCTGTTCGGCGGCTCGGCGGACCTGGCCCCGTCCAACATGACGGTGCTCAAGGGCGAGAGCGATTTCTCTGCGGACAACTACGCCGGCAAGAACATCCATTTCGGCGTGCGCGAATTTGCAATGGCCTGCGCGTGCAACGGCATGGCGCTGTACGGCGGGATCAGGCCGTACTGCGGCACGTTCTTCGTATTTTCGGACTATCTCAAGCCCGCGCTGCGGCTCTCGGCGCTGATGAAGCTGCCCGTGCTGTACATCCTGACGCACGACAGCATCGGCGTCGGCGAGGACGGCCCGACGCACCAGCCGATCGAACATCTGGCGGCGCTTCGCGCCACGCCCGACGTGCTCGTGTTCCGGCCGGCCGACAGCCGCGAGGTCGCGGCGGGCTACGTCGCCGCGCTCCAAAACGACGCGCCGGTCGCGCTCGCGCTGTCGCGGCAGGCGCTGCCGCTGTACGAAAAGAGCGGCAAAGACGCGCTCCGTGGCGGCTATATCCTGCGCGAGCCGAAGAACGGGCCGGACGTGATCCTGATGGGCAGCGGCTCCGAGGTCGAGCTGCTGTTTGCGGCGGCGGACCGGCTGGCCGTGCAGGGCTACTGCGCGCGCATCGTCTCGATGCCGTGCATGGAGTTGTTCGAGCGGCAGGACGAGGCGTACCGCGAGAGCGTGCTGTCCAGGAGCGTGCGCGCGCGTGTGGCCGTCGAGGCGGGCGCGACGATGTCGTGGCACAAGTACGTCGGGCTCGACGGCGAGGTGGTCGGCCGCGACGCGTTCGGCGCGAGCGCGCCGCAGGCGGCGCTCTATAAGGAATTCGGCATCACCGCGGACGCGGTGGCCCAGGCTGCGCTGAGGGTGATGGGAAAATCATGAAGTACGATTCCGTGCTGGGCGCGGTCGGGGGTACGCCGATCGTGGAGTTGGCGCGCTACGGCAGGGAGAACGGCCTGTCCGCGCGGATCTACGCAAAGCTCGAGATGCGGAACCCCGGTGGTTCGGTCAAGGACCGCATTGCGCTGAACATGGTGCGCGAGGCCGAGGCGGCGGGCAAGCTGCGGCCGGGCGGCACGATCATTGAGTCGACCAGCGGCAACACCGGCATCGGCCTTGCGATGGTCGGCGCGGTGCTCGGGTACCGCGTCGTGCTGACAATGCCGGAGAGCATGAGCGTCGAGCGCCGGAAGCTGTTGGCCGCGTACGGCGCGGAGATCGTGCTGACGGACAGCGCGCTCGGCATGGCCGGCGCGAACGCGAGAGCAAAGGAGCTGTACGAGAAAACGGGCAACAGCATCCTCGCGTCGCAGTTCAGCAATCCCGCCAACCCGAACGTCCACGCCGAAACGACCGGCCCGGAGATCTACGTCGATATGGCGGGCGCGCTGGACGCGTTCGTCGCCACGGTCGGCACGGGCGGCACGCTGACGGGCACGGGTTCGTTCCTGAAGAAAAAACTGCCGCATCTGAAAATCTACGCGGTCGAGCCGGCGGAATCGCCGCTGCTCTCCGGCGGCGGCGCGGGCGCGCACGGCATACAGGGTATCGGCGCGAACTTTATTCCGGACGTGCTGGACCGCAAGCTGTACGACGAGGTGCTGACCGTTTCTACGAATCTTGCGATGGAGACCGCGCGCGAGCTGGCGCGCGTCGAGGGGATCCTCTGCGGCATCTCCTCGGGCGCAGCGGTCGCGGCCTGCGCGCGGCTGGCGAAGCTTCCACAGTGGGCGGACCGGACGATCGTGACCGTGCTGCCGGACACCGGCGAGCGGTATCTGTCGACCGAGTTGTTCGGGCAGGCGCGGTAGAGACACACACGGTAAATGGCGCGATCGCCCGCAGTCTGCCCAAGTTTGGCGCGGCGGCGCGGCACGGGCGAAACTGACGGAGAATAAAGCCTGCGGGGACCGCATACGCGGTCCCCGCAGGCTTTCCGTTTCCTGACGCGGCCCTTCCCGAACCAGCCGCCTAGCGCCGCCCGTTTCCGCGGAAGAACAGCGCGAGCGTGCCGGGGCCGGAATGCGCGCCGATGATTGCGCCGATGAACGAGAAGCGCACGTCGAGATCCGGCAGTTCGGCAAGCAGCATCGCCTTGAGCCGCTCGGCGTCGTCGAGGCAGTCCGCGTGACAGATGAAGACGTAGGGGTTCAGCGCGGGGTCGTAGCTATTGAGAAAGTGGTCGCGGATCCATTTGATGGAGGCGAGCCTGCCCTTGACCTTCTCGCGCGGCACGAGATGCCCCTCAAAATCCATGTCCATGGCGGGCTTGATCGAGAGCAGCGTGCCAAACGCCGCTGCGGCGGCCGAAACGCGCCCGCCGCGGCGCAGGTAAACGAGGTCGTCGACGGTGAACAGGTGTTCGACCGTGAATTTCTGGCTCTCCGCAAAGTCGCGGCAGGCCAGCAGCGAGAGTCCGTTCTGCTTCTGCGCCGCCGCGTGCAGCACGAGCAGGCCCTGGCCGCCGGACGCGCCGCGGCTGTCCACGACGTAGATCGAGCGCGCGGGGAATTCGTCGGAGAGCTCCTCGGCCGCGGTGAGCGCGCAGTTGTAGGTGCCGGAGAGCGCGGAGGAGAAGCAGATGTGCAAAATGTCGAAGCCCTCAAGAAGCAGCGGGCGCCAGAAGTCCAGAAAGCGCGACGTGCTGACCAGGGCCGTGGTCACGACGCTGCCCTCGCGCATCTTTTTGAACATGGAAAAGGCCGACGCCTCCGTCATCTCGTCGAACTGCGGCTCGCCGCCGTCGATCATGTATTCCATGCGAATGACGCGTATGTTCTGCTCCTCGTAGATCTCGCGCGCAAGGTCGCTCGTCGATTCGGTGGTGATCAAATAGTCTGCCATATCCCTCCTCCTTTCGTACGATTCAGTATAGCATATCAGCATCGCTCCAGCCAACCGGATAAACGCAATCTGTGGTGGATTCTTAAACATTGTATTACAATTTGATGTCGCCGCTTGCAAAAACCGCGCGCATTTTATAAAATTTGTACTTGGGAGTGGAGAAACGCGCATGTACGTTATCCGGCGGCTGTTTTATCGGCTTCGACATCGATTCATACGTTGGCTCAGGCGCTTTTTGCGCGCGTGCTATCGACTGGGCGCGCCGATGTGCCTGTTTATCGCGGGCGTATCGGTTTTTGTGCTCGTCGGACTCATTCTGATATTTACGGTTCCCAAATCGCGCGAGCGCAGGGAGGAGCTGGCCATGGCGCAGCTTGCCGCGCTCGCCACGCCCACGCCGTCGCCGATCCCGATCGAGACGCCGGACCCGAAGGTCATAGCCGCGCCGACGCCGGACGTGACGCTGCAAAAGGGCGACGAGAACGAGCGGGTGACCGAGCTGCAGACGCGGTTGATGGACCTTGGGTACCTCGCCATCGACGAGCCGACGCAGTATTACGGCAACGCGACCAAGTACGCCGTGGAGCTGTTCCAGCGGCAGCACGAGCTGCAGCAGGACGGTATCGCCGGCGGCGGGACGCAGCAGCTCCTGTTTTCGGAGGAGGCCAA
>CAZKGE010000128.1:0-6509 GCA_964552065.1 uncultured Oscillospiraceae bacterium
GGAGCGCGAGCTGCTGCTGCGCTGGGTGGACGTCGTGGACTACGAGTAGACGGATGCTATTTCCTTTGCTTCCCGAAGCGGCGGCCCCCGCCGCAGCGCCCAACCCGGGGCGCCGCGGCAGGGGGCCGTTCCCGTCCGTACGCAGGCAAGCCTTCCCGCTCGCGCGCGGGCAAGGCCGATGGAAACGGTCCCCGTTTTAGGCGCGCTATACGAGCCCCCAGACCGTCAATTGCGCGGCGCAGTTGCCGAGCGAGTCGAACACGATGTCCGGCCCGCCGTTTGTGACGCACAGCTCGGCGTTTTGCACCGGAACCGCGATGATGTCCGTAAAGACCAGCGGCAGGGCGCCGTCTTTGCGGACGACGGCGTCGTGTGAAACGACGACCCGGCCGTTCAGCTGCACCCGGAGCTGCATTCTGCCCCCACCCCCGACGCGGCACGGGTAGAGCGACAAATTAACCAGGTATCTGCCGGGATTTACGATGAGCAGCTTGCCCGTCGCCTGATCGAGGCTTAAAAACGGCGCGCCGCCTGCGATTTCCGTGTTCAGTACGAGCGCCTCCCCGGACGCGAGCAGCCGCTCCCGCTGCGCGGCGGAATTGACCAGCGCATACTGCGCGCCGGCCAGCGTCACCGACGGCCCCGACGGCCCCGGTGGCCCCGGCGGGCCGATGGGGCCGGGATAGCCGCGCTCGCCCTGCGGCCCCTCCGGGCCTTGGCAGCCCTTCGGACCGGCCGGCCCCTGCGGGCCCATGGGCCCTGTCGGCCCCTCGGGCCCCACCGGTCCGGTCCAACCCGTCGGCCCCGTGTCCCCGCGGTACCCGCGCGGCCCCGGCGGCCCCTGCGGCCCCGCCGGCCCCTGGTCGCCCTGCGGCCCGGCAGGGCCGACGCCGCCGCCGTTGTCCGGCGGGCAGCACGCACAGCAGCGGCAGCATGTGCAGCAGGGCCGGTTTTGGTTTTGATTGCCCATAAAAAAAGCGTTGCGCTGAAACCTTCTGTTCATGCCCGCGCCCGCAGCGCGGCCGTATCCGGAGACCGGAGCTTCCCTATCGTCGTTTCTATAATCCAAGTCATAACACCTTCCCACCCAAAAGATCCCCCCGCAGGCCTCGCTTCGGCCGGCGCGGGTCCCGGCCGTAAAGCCGTGATTCAATATAGAATACGTAAATATTCGGCGCCGCGTGCAAACGTGCCGCGCATGCATACGTTCGGTACAAAAACGGCCGCGCGAGATATCGATTTGTCACAGCCGAGCGAGAAAAACCGCAACCGCCCCGCGCGCGGGCGGCCGCACCGGACTCCCTTGCGTAAAGTGAGCGTACACGCGCATGTCCCTTATGGCGCACCCGCACGGATGCCTCAGCATATATTGTTGACAGGATACCATGCCGCAACAAACCAATATGAAAGGATATTTGCATATGCCAAATAACTATGAGCGCGGATTCGATCCGTCGGACTTCCGCGACGACAACGACAGGTCCGCCGGCTGCGGGTGCGGCTCGCAGGGCTGCGGAGGCAGTTCCTGCTGCCCGCGTCCTCCCTGCCCGCCTTGTCCGCCCGGCCCTCCCGGCCCGCAGGGACCGCAGGGCGAGCGCGGATACAGAGGCGACCCGGGCTGCCCCGGCCCCAAAGGCGACACCGGCTACACCGGACCGCAGGGCCCGATCGGCCCCGTAGGACCGGAGGGTCCGAGAGGCGCGCGCGGCGCACAGGGTGACAAGGGCGTGAAGGGCGATCCCGGCTGTCCCGGCCTCGTCGGCCCACGCGGCCCGCAGGGGCTGACGGGCCCGCAGGGCCCGATCGGCATCCGCGGCGACGCGGGCCCGCAGGGCGATCCCGGCTGCCAGGGACCCGCGGGTCCCAGAGGCAACCCCGGTCCCGCCGGCCCCGCCGGCCCGCAGGGGCTTCTCGGCCCGAGGGGCGACGTCGGCCCGCTGGGGCCGCAGGGTCCCGTGGCGGCGTTCGTTTATGCACAACTTGGGGCAAAGGATTCGGCGGGGAGCCAGGGCCGCTTGCCGTTCTGCACAGCTCCGCTTCGGCGCTTTTCCGCCGCTCTATGCAACATTGTTTTCGGCGTTTTTTTGCGGTCCTGCGGTACGATGCTTTGACGGTTTTGCCGTTTCATGCGATGTTGCTTTTCCGCTTTTCCGCCGCCCCGCGCCGCCTTGGTTTTCCGCTAATAAGGAGCGGAATCCGGCGTGTTTTGCCCGGCCGCCCCATCCCGCGCCGCGGTTGCTTCGCCGCCGCTTTCGGCGCGACCGGCCGCGCGCCCGCGCGGGTCCGAAAAGTTCAGCATGATCCGGATGCCGCCGTTTTCCTGCACGTAGATCGTGTCCACCAGCGCCGCCAGGATGCCGCGTTCGAGCCGGTCGATGCTGCGGGTTTTTAAGAAGCATTCCAGGCTGGATTCCGCCGGAGTTTGACCGCGCGCGGGCTTTCAGATCTCCGTTTGCAGGGCCCGGACGGCCTGCCCGAGCTGTTCGGCCTGCCGGCCGAATTTCTCCTTCAGCCTGTGGTATTCCTCCCGCGTAATATCGCCGCTTTTCCAGTCCAGATAGAGGCTGTCCGCGGCCGTTTTGAACTTTTCGTGCTCCTGAACGCACCGCTCAAGCGCCCGGTCCGACCGCCCCGCCGCGCCGGACGCGGTGGGGGCCGCGCCGACCGCCGCGGCGATTTCGTCCGGCGCGCCGACGAGGGCGATCTGCTGTTGCAGCGCGGTCAGCACGGCGCTCTGCAGCGCGTCCTCGCGGATGGCGTGCTTGCTGCATCTGGCCTTGGACTTCTCGCGGTGGGTCCGGCAGCAGTAGTACGCGTAGCCCTTGGACGTTTTGCGCGTCAGCGCCTTATCGCAGTCGGCGCAGCGCAAAAAGCCCGCAAACAGGTGCAGCTCCGCACGCTTTGGCGCTGTGCGCGTACCGCGCCGCTGCAGGGCCTGCGCTCTTTCGAATATTCCCCTGTCGATGATCGCCTCGTGCGTGCCCGCGATGACGAACCACTCCCCCTCGGGCACCGCCACCCGGTCGTGCACCTTATAGCTGATTACCCTCTGCCTGCCCTGCACCATCGTGCCGATATACGCGGGGTTTTTCAGCATGCGCGCGACCGTGCCGGCGCTCCACAGGCCGTCGCTGCCATCGCCTTTCGGATTGTGATACCGAAAGCCCTTTCGGCGCTTGTATTCGGTTGGGTTCGGCTCGCCCAGCGCGTTGAGGCGTTTAACGATGCCGTTTTTGCTCACGCCCCCGTTTACGAACCAGCGGAATTTCCCGCGCACCACCCGCGCCGCCTCCTCGTCCACGACAAGGCGGTTTTTATCCAGCGGGTCTTTTGCGTACCCGTACGGCGCAAAGGCCCCGATAAACTCCCCGTTCCGGCGCTTCGCGTCGAATGTGGCGCGCACGTCGCCCGAGGTTTTGCACGCGTAGCGGTCGTTCATCAGGCCCGTGATCGGCACCTCGAGGTTCTGTATGGTCTCGGGATAAGCGTAGCTGTCCACCTTCGGGTCGCCGATGCTGACAAAGCGCGTGCCGTGCAGCGGAAAGTAGCTCTCCAGAAAATACCCCTGGTCCGCGTAATTCCGGAACGCGCGCGAGAGGTTTTTGCAGACGACGCAGTTGACGGCCCTCCGCTCGACGTCGCGCAGCATCCTTAGAAAGCCCGGGCGGTCGTAATCCGTGCCGGTCAGGCCGTCGTCGACGTATACGCCCGCGACGAAATACTCCTCCGCAAACGAATGCGTGAGATAGTCCTGTATGATCTTTTTCTGGTTGACGACGCTCAGGCTCTCGTCGTTTCCGTCGTCCCGGGACAGGCGGATGTATACCGCGACGGCCCAGATCGGCGGCTTTCCTGTCGCACCGGCCGCTTCCGGCGGTCTGCGAACGCGCGCTATGGGTTCTCCCCCTCCCGTTTCAGGCCGATAAAATAGCGTTTCAGCAGGCTGCCGAGCTCCACGCCGTCCGGTTTATAGCAGAGCCGGACCGGCGTTTTGCCGCACAGGAAACAATAGGAGTTTTGAACCGCGTCGGAATCGCTTTGCATGCGTTCGGCCGGCGGGCGCGCAATGTCGGCCCGCACGGCCCAAACATCCGCAGGACCGCTTCCACCCGCCCCGTTTACCGTCGCGCAACCCGTCCCGTCCGGCGCTTTTTCGTCCGGCATGACCGCCCCTCCCCGCAAAAATCGCTATGGTTCAGCGTATGCACGGCATCTGCGGGGTGTGCCGCCGCGGTTTTCGGGCGCAAACAGAGGAAAAAGGGCGCGGGGGAAACGCCCCTCGTCCTTTTACAATACCAGGTTCGACAAACGGCCTATTCTTCGGCGATAAACGAGAGCGCGATGACCCGAAGCCCCAGATGCACGCCCAGCACCGGGCCCATCCGGAGGAGCTTGACGGGCAAAAGCGGGAACTTCTCCTTTACGATCGAGTAGAGCTGCATGGCGGTGCGGCTGTTTTCGATGTAGTTGATGACCGCCGCCGCGGCGTTTCCGGGGAGCATTTCGGCGAGCCTGCGGAGCAGCTCCGAGCTGCCGCGCGTCATGCGCTCAAACACGACCGCGCCGTCCTTGCAGAGGAGTATGGGCTTGATGTTCAAAATCGTGGTCACGCCCATGCGCACAAAGCCGATCCACCCGCTCCGGCGGAGCGGCTCCATATCGTCCACCGAAAACGCGACGGTGATGCGGCTGCGGACCCCCTCGAGCCGCTCGAGGATCTCGGAGAGCGGTTTGCCCGCGTCGGCAAGCTTCTTTGCCTCGAGTATCAAAAGATACAGGCCGCCCGCCGTCACCTGGCTGTCGAACACCGCGACGCGTCCGCCGGTCGCCTGGCTCGCGGCCGCATGCGCGGCGCTGTACGTGCCGCTTAAGCGCGACGAGAGGACGATGCAGAGCACCTCCACGTCCTCGCCCTGCCCCAGCAGCTCCTCAAAGCAGCTCAAAAAGGCCGAAACGTTGGGCTGGGAGGTGGTCAGGCGCACGCCGTTTGGCTCAAAGAGGCGCGTAAAATCCCCGTTGCAGTCCGAGTAGGACTCGAGATAGACCTGGCTGCCCGAAGCGTAGCTGATGGGCACGACGCGCACGCCGAGGTTGATGGCCTCCCGCTTCTTTAAATACGCGCTGGAGTCGGTCACAATCCTGATCATGGGTTCGCTCCTATCTTCCGGAATCGTTCGTACCGCCGCTCGGCGAGCGCGCCGCCGGACAGCTTTGACCGGGCCGATATAAACGCGCTCAGGTCGGCGCGCAGCCGCTCGAACAGGCCGTCGCCCTCGGCGATGATCCGCTCGACGACGCCGAGGCCGTAGAGGTCCTCGGCGGTGAGCTTGAGCGCCTCGCTGGCCTGACCGACCTTCGTGCTGTCCTTCCAGAGGATGCTCGCGCAGCCCTCCGGCGAGATGACGGAGTAGACGGCGTTTTGCAGCATCCACACCTCGTCGGCGACGCAGAGCGCGAGCGCGCCCCCGCTCTCGCCCTCGCCGATCAGAATCGATACGACCGGCACCTTCAATGCCATCATCTCCATCAGGTTTTCGGAGATTGCCTGCCCCTGGCCGCGCTCCTCCGCGCCGATGCCGCAGTACGCGCCCGCTGTGTCGACCAAACAGATCACCGGACGGCCGAACTTCTCGGCCAGCTTCATCTGACGCAGCGCCTTGCGGTAGCCCTCGGGGTGCGCGGAGCCGAAGTTGCGCGACGCCTTGTCCTTGACGTCGTGGCCCCGTTCGATGCCGATCACCGTGACCGGCGTGCCGTCAAGGCGCGCGATTCCCGCAACGACCGCCCGGTCGTTTGCAAAGCGGCGGTCGCCGTGCATCTCGAAAAAATCTATGAATATGCCCTCGATAAAATCCACCGCGGTCGCGCGGTCCTTTGCGCGCGCGGCGGCGACGCGGTCGAAGGCTTTGCCCGCTTGCGCGCTCATACCGCCGCCTCCCTCTTGTGCAGTTCCAGCAGCTGCGCGATCGCGTGCTTTTGCCGCCTGCGGTCTATGATGCTGTCGACAAAGCCGCGCTCGAGCAAAAACTCCGCGCGCTGAAAGCCGTCCGGCAGCTTCTTGCGGATGGTCTGCTCGATCACGCGCGGGCCCGCAAAACCGATGAGCGCGAACGGCTCGGCCAGTATGATGTCCGCCGCCATGGCAAAGCTTGCGGTCACGCCGCCGGGCGTCGGGGCGGTCAGCACGCAGACATACAGGTTGCCCGCGTCGCCGTGCCGTTTGACCGCGCCGTCCGTCTTGGCCATCTGCATGAGGGAAAGGATTCCCTCCTGCATCCTGGCCCCGCCCGAGACCGCAAAGCCGACGACGGGCAGCCTTTGCTCGGCCGCGCGCTCAAAGAGGCGGGTGATCTTCTCCCCGACCACGCTGCCCATGCTGCCCATCATAAAGCCGGGCTCCATGACGAATACCGCCGCAGGATTGCCGTCGATACGGCAGGTGCCGCAGACCACGGCCTCGTTTTCCCCGCTCTCCAGCATAGCGTTCTTCAGCTTTTTATCGTACTCCG
>CAZKGE010000129.1:0-6480 GCA_964552065.1 uncultured Oscillospiraceae bacterium
TTACACGAACAGTCTGGCGACCAGCCCTTCGAGAATGCCCCACAGCGAGAAGTCGTTGCCGCCGTAGACGAGCATCCAGTTGTTGATCGTATGGCTGAAGAAGAAGCCGGCAAAGCCGACCAGGAACACCATCAGGATGCCGCAGACGGCCGCGCCGATGATGCAGCCGCGCACGCCGCCCGTCGCGTTGCCGACGATGGCCGCGGTGCCCGTCTCAAAGAAGCACGTAAAGGCCAGCGGCAGCACGATCATCGGGAAGATGCCGAGCGGCGCCGTGATCAGGATCGTGATCGTCGAGGTGATGAGCGCCACGATGAAGCCGATCAAGAGGGCGTTCGGCGCGTAGTTGAACAGCACCGGGCAGTCGAGGCCGGGGATGGCGTTCGGGACGACCTTGAGCGCGATGCCCTTAAACGCCGGCACGATCTCGGAGATCAGCATCCGGACGCCGAGGAGCATGATGGTCACGCCGACGCCGAACATGACGCCCTTGGTGAAGTAGAACGTGAACGCGCTGGTAAAGCCCCAGACCTCGGCGGGCACGAGCCCGTTGGCCTTGAGCACGAAGCCCATGACGATGTAGGTCAGGCAGATCACGATCGAGCCCGTGATGGAGATCTCACGCAGGAAGTTCAGGCCCTTGGGGAACTTGAAATCCTCCGTGGACTTGCTCTTGTCGCCGACGAGCTTGCCCAAGTATCCCGACACGAGCGAGAGCACCGTGGTCGGGTGCGCGATGGTGAAGCTGTCGTCGCCCGTGACCGCCTTGGTCAAAGGCCGCATCAGGTTCGGGGACACGACCATGTAGACGGCCGTGAACACCGTCGCAAGCAGGATCAGCGGGAATCCGGACATGCCGGCGTTGACGCCCGCGGCGATGAAGATGTAGGGGAACCAGTAGAGCATGTGGCCGGTGAGAAACACGGCCTTGAACCTGGTAAAGCGCGCGACCAGCAGGTTGATTAAAAATGCGATGACCATGACGATGCCGATCTGCGTGCCGTACGTCAAGCCAAAGTCCGCCATGTCCGGCGCGGCCGTGGACGTGGGCATGATCTTGGAGAATGCCGTGCCGATGTCGGCCACGTTCCCCGCGATGATGCTGACGCCCTGGTTGAGCACGAAGAAACCGATGGCCGTCATGGCCGTGCCGCGGATGATTTCGGAAAATGACTTCTTCTGGAGAATCAGGCCGATGCACGCGATCAGCGCAAGGAAGATCGCGCCCTGGCCAAAGATCTGGTTGACAATGAAATCCAATACCTTCATGAACTTGTTACCTCCCGCTATTTTTTGATCGACTCAAAATAGGAAAGAACTTTCGATTCCAGTTCGGCGGCATTCATAAAGTTTTTTACCGATACGACGGGAACCTTCGCGCGGTCCTGAATACGCTCCGCCAGATCCTCGGAGATAAAGATCGCGTCGCACGGCGTCGAGCAGCAGGTGCCTACGTCGCCGCAGAACACCCGGGCCTCGAGGCCGTGCTTTTCGAGGAGCTCCTCGATCTTCATGCGAAGGAACAGCGAGGAGCCGCAGCCGAATCCGCAGACCGCCTGGATTTTGTGTTCGCCCATTTTTTCCTCCATCCATCCGTTATTTATATAAAGCGCAAACACGCTTTACATCTGGCGGTTGTGACAGATAAACCGATGATATTTCCGTTGGCGCAAAGAATGCCGGGGATCAGGCGTTCATGATGGCATAGAGTTCGTCGGCCGTTTTTGCGGCAATAAGCTTTTCCACGACGCCTTCTTGGGCGATGACCTCGGCGGCGCGGCGCATGGACGCAAGATGGGACTTCGAGTCGAGGCAGGACAGGCAGAGAATAACAAAAATCGGGTCGTTCTCCGAGCCGAAGCGGACCGGAGCAGCCAGATTGATCAAAGCGATGTCGTTTTTCAGAATGAACCTGCCGGGCGCGGCATGCGCGATCGCAAGCCCGGGCATGATCGCCATATACGGCCCGAGCTCGACGACGGCCGCGACCATGGCGTCGATGTACGCGGACTCGATGCTGCCGGCCTCGAGCAGTACGGACCCGGCGGCGCGCACGGCGCCCTGCCAGTCCGAGGCCTGCATGCCGGCACGCATATTGCTTTTTGCAATCACTTCATCCCGCATGTATTGGTAGTTTATCACAACGTTATAGAAACCGCAAGTTGAAAAGACCGCGCGATTCGACTATACTATGTGGTAATACCACCCACAGGACGGAGCCATGATCCGCGCAGTATTCCTCGACATCGACGGCACGCTCGTCAGCTTAAAAACGCACCGCGCCGACCCGCGCGACATCGGGGCGCTTGTTGCCGCGCGCAAAAACGGCGTCAGGCTCTTCGTCGCCACGGGGCGGCATGTCGGCGTGCCGGAGGAGGGCTATGTGCTCGACGGGCTGTTCCACCACTTCGACGGCTTCGTCTGCCTGACCGGTCAGTACTGCTTCCTGGCCGACGGCACGGTCGTCCGCAAGGTCCCGATCTCACGGCGCGACCTGAACGTCGCGCTCGATATGGTGCGTCTCGGGTACGCGTGCACGTTCAACAACGGAAGCGAGCTGCGCATCACGCACGTCGACGATGTGGTGCGCGCGTTCAACGCCAGGATCGCTTTGCCCATCCCGCCGGTCGGCGCGCTCGACCCCGCGCGCGAGACGCTCTCCGCCACGTTCTACATGGACGCCCGCACGGAGCACGAGCTGCTCCTGCCAAAGTTATTGGACAGCGATACCGTGAGCTGGACGGACGGCATTGTGGACATCGTTCCGCGCGGCGGCGGCAAGCAGAACGGCATACAGGCCATGGCGGACCATTTCGGCATCCCGATCCAGGAGGTCATGGCCATCGGCGACGGGAACAACGACCTCTCGATGATCGAATACGCGGGCGTGGGCGTGGCGATGGGCGGCTCGCCGCAGCACGTCAAAGACGCGGCGGACTTTGTGACGCTCGACTGCGAGGACGCCGGGATTTGCGCGGCGTTTCGGCAGTATACTATTATTTAACGGGCAGCCCGCGGCCGGCGGTTCCCGGCGCGGCGTGCCGGCGGACGGGCGGCCCGCATCATGCCCGCAATCCCCGCGGCGGTCCGCGCAAACGGCGGCCGGAGAGCCGATGCCGGACGTTGTCCCGCCGCTGTGCGGACATTGGTAAAGCTTCGGCGATCCCCGCCGCGCACCCATCAAACATAAGGAAGGCGACCGATGTACACAAAACAGGCGACCATTGTCAACGAGACCGGGCTGCACGCGCGCCCCGCCTCCGATTTTTGCAGAAAGGCCAAGGGCTTCCAATCCGCCATCACGATCAAAAACCCCGATTCCGGCGCTCCGGCGGTCAACGCCAAGTCCGTCGTGATGGTGCTCACGCTCGGCGCGGGCAAGGGCGCGCGCGTCGAGATCTCGGCGCAGGGCGACGACGAGCAGGCGGCCGCGGACACGCTCGCCGCGTTCATCGATTCCGGCCTCGGGGAATAGAAAACACGCGGTCCGAATCGCGCGGCGCAGGTGGGGTCAATTCGCTCCGCCGCGGTCGGTCGCGCTTCGGCAAAATTGCGGCAAATACTGCGGGAGGCGCGGCGCGCCTCCCGATATGCCGCGGCATAAAAATGCGCGCGCCCGCGTCAACCCGACCGGGCGGACGCTTGCCGTGTCCCCCCGAAGATTTTGCCCGGGAACCGCCCGGGGCCGTTCCGTCCGGCGGCAGCATAACCCGCCGCGGACACCGCCGGCGTCCGCAAGACGGCGGCCGCGGCTGCCCGTCCGGGCGTTACCGCTTCGCGATCAGCATCACGACGCCGGCAAGACCGATGACAACGCCGATGCCGAGCATGACAAGGTCGGCCTTGTTGCTCATGCCCCGCCTGTTGATCTCCTCGGGCCGGTTGGGGTTGTAGCGCACCTCCACTTTCTGACCCACGGCGTACGTCGAAGCGTGATAGGCGCGGATGTACTTGCGGCTGTACGTCGTGCCGTCGATCGTATACTCGACGGTCGGCACATACTCCCTGGTTCGGACTCCGTTGCGGCGGATCACCTTCTCGGCAACGTCGGTGATGACGCCGGTGACCGCCGCCGTGCAGCGCTTCTTTTTGATGGTACGGATGAGGATGTTGATCAGCGTGACGAGGATGAAGATGACCGCGAGGATCCACAGCAGCGCAACGGTGAAGTTCATAAACGCACCCCTCTCTTTTTTGCTCCAATCCGGCCGCCGTTCCGTCCGGTCCGGAAAAGCAGGCCCCCCTGCCGCGCGCTGAGACGCAGCATGCCTGCGGCTTCATTATATTCCCATTCTCCGGACCCTAGCAAGAAAAAGACGCTCATTTTAACGGGCAAAAAGCGCCCGTTTGCGTTAGGTTCAGCGCTTTTTAGCCACCCCGCGCCCGCGCGCTACGAAACCTCCGGCGAGAAAAGGCGCGGCCGCAGCCTGCGGGTCAGAACAAACGCGAGCAGCATCTTGGCAATGTCCGGCACGATGAACGGAAACACGCACCACGAGAGCACGGCGGCAAGCGAAACAGGCCCCGTCGTGCGCAGATAGACCGCAAGAAACCACGCCGTGCCGAACGCGTAGCAGACGAGAAGGCCCGCGGCCATGCCGAAAAGCTGCGCGAGCGTACCGTCGCCGAACACGCGGGAAACGCCCCACATCACAAGCGCCGTGCCGACAAACCCAAGGAGATAGCCGCCCGTGGCGCCCATCAGCATGCCGATCCCGCCGCGAAAGCCGGAGAACACCGGCAGCCCCGCCGCCCCGAGCAGCAGATACACGATCACCGCGAGCGCGCCGTTTTTTCCGCCGAGAACGCCCGCGGCCAGAAACACCGCGAACGCCTGCATCGTAAACGGCACCGTCGCCGGAATGGACAGCCACGCGCACAAAGCCATCAGCGCCGCAAACAGCGCGATCAGCGTCATATCCCGAGTTTTCATCAAATGCGTTCCTCCCGGCCGCCGCAGAATCCCTTCGCTGCGGCCGCCCGACCCGCGCCGCCGGCGCGGGTCTGCTGCGTCGGCCTTAAACGGTCAAAACAGCAGCTTCCCGCATGCGCAGCGGACGTTTTCCCTATGATACCAGATATTTTGCGCATACGCGAGCCGTATCAACAGAAACGTTTGCTTTACAAACCGCGGCCTTTGTGCTATTCTGTATCGGTATTGTTGATGCTACGAGTGGGCGAAATGGCCCGAAACGATTTTTTCACAACCGAAAATCCCGTTGTTTGTCGCATTTATGATACGCCCAGGCAAGAATTGAGACTTGCCGTACGGCACGGAGCGTTCCGGCTCCGTCGTATCGATAATGAACAAGCTGCGGGGAAACGTCAAAAAGACGATGCCCCAATTTTCCGGCATGGTCTTATTTTTATGGAAATTCGGAACAGAAAGAAAGGAACCATGAACTACCAGCAACTTCTCTCCGCGTCGATGCGGAATACGCTCAAAACGCTCGGCTACGAAACGCCGACCCCCATCCAGGAGCAGAGCCTCGGGCTGCTGCTCGGCGGCCGGGACCTGATCGGCATCGCGCAGACCGGCACCGGCAAGACCGCGGCGTTTGCCGTGCCGATCGTCGAGCGCATCGACCTTGCCGAAAAAGCGGTGCAGGCGCTCGTGCTCTGCCCCACGCGTGAGCTCGCGCTGCAGACCACGGACGTGTTCCGCAAGCTCTCGGCGGGCAGAAAGCTGCGCACCGTCAGCATCTACGGCGGCCAGTCGCAAAACGTGCAGATTCAGGCGCTGCGCGCCGGCGCCCAGATCGTCGTCGGCACGCCGGGCCGCGTCAAGGATCTCCTGGGCCAGGGCGTGCTGAGCCTCGGCAATGTGCGCTTCGTCGTGCTCGACGAGGCGGACGAGATGCTCGACTACGGCTTTTTGCCGGACATGAAGGCCATCCTCGCGCATGTGACCGCCCAGCACCAGACGATGCTGTTCTCCGCCACGATGGGCGCGGACATCGCCGCCGTGGCCAAGCGCTATCTTACGAACTACGCGACGATCGAGATCGGCGAGCGCAACGAGCCGATCGACACCGTGCGCCAGCTCGCCGTCCACACGGTCGAGGAGCGCAAGCTCGACACCGTGGGCTACCTCATGAAGCAGTCCGCGCCGCGGCTGACGCTGATCTTCTGCAACACGCGCCACCGCGTCAAGTCCGTGACCAAGAAGCTCAACGCGGCGGGCCTTGTGAGCGTCTGCCTGCACGGGGACCTGACGCAGAGCCAGCGCGACACGATCATGCGGTCGTTCCGCGCGGGCAAGACGCCGGTGCTCGTCGCCACGGATGTGGCCGCGCGCGGCATCGACGTGGACAACATCGACCTCGTCATCAACTACGACGTGCCCGACAAGCCGGAATACTACATCCACCGCATCGGCCGCACGGGCCGCGCGGGCCGCTCCGGCTTTGCGTGCACGCTGGTCAGCGAGAAGGACGCGCCGCGGCTGAACAACATCCGCCGCCAGTACAACGTGCTGCT
>CAZKGE010000130.1:0-6392 GCA_964552065.1 uncultured Oscillospiraceae bacterium
GATTCTGACCGCGCGCGCGGACAAGAAGTCCATCTCTATGGTCGAGATGGAGGAAGCCATCACCCGCGTGCAGATGGGGCCGGAGAAGCGCAGCCGCGTGATCACCGAGGCGGACAAACGCATCACGGCCTACCACGAGGCGGGCCACGCGGTCGTGGCGCTCACGCTCCCCGGCTGCGATCCCGTGCACGAGGTTTCGATCGTGCCGCGCGGCATGGCGGCGGGGTACACGATGTACCTGCCCAAAGAGGACCAGATGCACGTGACCAAGCGCAAGCTTGAGGACAGCATCGCCATGGCGCTCGGCGGCCGCGTCGCCGAACGGCTCAAGTTCGCCGATATTTCGACCGGCGCGTACAACGATCTGCAGCGGGCCAGCGAAGTGGCGCACAAGATGGTCACGGAGTACGGCATGTCCGACTCGATCGGCCCGATGTTTTTGGGCGGCCAGGCCGAGGTGTTCATCGCCAAGGACTGGGGCCATCAGCGCAACTATTCCGAGGCGCTCGCGGCGAAGGTCGACGAGGAGGTGCGCAAGATCCTCGACACGCAGTATAAGCGCGCCGAGGAGGCTGTCAAAGCCGACATGGCCGCGCTCGACCGCGTCGCCGATATGCTCATCGCCTACGAGCGCGTGACCGGCGAGGAGTTCGGACAGGTCTATCGCGGCGCGGACGCCGCCGAGGTGTTGGGCAAGCGCAAAAAGCCCGCCGAACCGGCCGCCGACAAACCCGCCGCCCCGGCCGCACCGCTGCGTCCGGCGCCCGCGGCCGAATGAGCTTGAATACGGAAAGGAACCGGGGGCGGAGCGATCCGCCCCCGCCGCTTGATGGAACGGAATATATTTGACCTGCATCTACACAGCCAGTATTCGGACGGTTCGGACACGCCCGCGCAGGTGGTGCGCCGCGCGGCGGAGGCCCGGGTTACGCTGCTTTCGCTGACCGATCACGACACGGCGCTCGGCGTGCCCGAGGCGGTCGCGGCCGGCAGGGAATGCGGCGTTCTCGTGCTGCCCGGCGTCGAGCTGGACACGGAATTTGCCGAAGAGCTGCACATCCTGGGCCTGGGCATCGACCTTGACGAGCCGAAGCTAGCCGCCGCGCTGGAGCTGGCGCGCCGCCGGCGCGAGGTGCGCAACGCGGAAATTTTAAAAAAGCTTGCCGCCACAGGCTGCGACGCCGCGCCGTATATGATGCCGTACATGGGCACGGTGACGCGCATGCACATCGCGCGCGCGCTGGTGGCGGCGGGCTATACGGCGGACGTGCGCGCGGCGTTCCGCTCTTTTCTGGGCCGCGGCTGCCCGGGCTTTTGCGAGGCGGAGCGGGTTTCGCCGCGCGAGGCGATCGCGCTTATCCGCGGCGCGGGCGGCGTGGCGGTGCTCGCGCACCCGTGCCATATGAAGTGCGACATGCACGCGCTCGTGGCCGAGCTTGCCGCGGACGGGCTCGGCGGCATTGAGGCGTACTACGCCGCGTCCACCGAGGGGCAGACGCAGCTTTTTAGCAGCCTTGCGGCGCAGCACGGGCTGCTCGTCACCGCGGGCAGCGACTATCACGGCCCGGAGCGGCCGGCGAACCTGCCGGGTTGCGCGTGGCGGGACGTGCCGGAGCTTGCCCGCGCGTTCGACTTTTTTTTAACGTATTTTGATAACAAGACGTTTTGCTTTTAACGGCCGCAGCAGGTTCGAGCCGTGCGTTCGACTTTTTTCGCGCGTGCACGTAACAAAACGCCCCCGTTTGCATACAGTTTAGCGGGAGGCGGTGCCTGTGCGTCGGAAACGGAAGCTGTTGATCGCGCTTTTTGCGGTCTTTTTGTTTTTTGCGGCGTCGTTTTGGTATATCAACGTCAACCTCATGCCGGTGCTCTCGGGCCTGGCCAGCGCGCGCGTGCAGTCGATCGCCGCGCGCGCGATGAACGACGCGATACTCGAAAACCTCGCCTCGGGCGACGAATACGATTCGCTCATCGACATCTACGCCACGGACACGCGCGTCTACCTGTTGCAGGCAAATTCCGCGCGGCTCAACGCGCTTGCGGCCGACTGCGCCAACGCCGCGCAGGAGCGCATCCTCGATTTGGGCGACCAGGGCATCTCCGTGCCGCTCGGCACGATATCGGGCATCCCGCTGCTGGCCGGCAAGGGGCCGAAGATACAGCTCAAGTTTACGCCGGCCGGCGCGGTGAAGTCGTCGTTTGAGAGCGAGTTCCGCTCCGCGGGCATCAACCAGACGCTGCACCGCATTAAGCTGTGTTTGACCGCCACCGTGCGCGTGATACTGCCGGGCCAGAGCCAGTCGCTGATCGTGACCGCCGAGGCGCCGATTGCGGAGAACATCATCGTCGGCGACGTGCCAAATGCGTACACGAATGTGGCGAACGAGGAGGACCTGCTCAACCTCGTGCCGAAATCTTGACGAAATATGCCGTTTGCGGTTGCCACCCCGGGGAAGTTCTGCTATACTGAAACTGTATTTTCGTGCGCAGACGATTGCGCGGAAAGAGGCAGATCCAATGTACACCGGGGCGGGTATCATCAAGATTTTTTCCGGGAGCACCGGAAAGGGTTTCGCTCGAAAGATGTGCGCATACCTGGGGACGCAGCTTGGCGACGCGGAAACCATCCGGTTCTCCGAGGGGAACATCTTCGTGCGCGTCAACGAGTCCATCCGCGATAAGGATGTCTATATCGTCCAGCCAATCGGCAGGCAGCCCAACGACGAGTTCGTTGAGCTTCTTTTTTGGATCGACGCGTTCAAGCGCGCCTCCGCCAACTCCGTCACCGCGATCATCCCGTATTTTTCCTACGCCAAGGGCGACAAAAAGGACGAGCCCCGCGTCTCGATCCGCGCGCGCGTGTGCGCCGACTGCATCGAGGTCGCCGGTGTGGACCGCATCATCACGATGGACCTGCACGCGCCGCAGGTGCAGGGCTTCTTCAAAAAGCCCGTCGACCATCTCTATGCCAAGTCCCTGCTGTGCGAGTACGTCCGCCGCCAGGGCGTCGTGGACGACAACCTCGTCGTCGTGTCGCCGGACGCGGGCTCGGCAAAGCGCGCGCGTGAGTTTGCGACCGAGCTGAAATGCCCCGTCGCCATTGGCGACAAGATGCGCTACGGCCACGACGAGGACGCCAAGGTGCTCGAGATCATCGGCAACGTCGAGGGGAAAAATTGCCTCGTCGTCGACGATTTCTCGATTTCCGGCGGAACGCTGGTCGACGTGGCGTACGGTCTCAAGGACAAGGGCGCCAACCGCATCTTCGCGGCGCTCTCGCACAACGTGCTCAACGAGAAGGGTTTAACGCGCATCGAGGAGAGCCCGCTGGAGTTCGTCGTCTCGACGGACACGCTGGACTGCCCGGACGCCGCCTGCTCGACGAAGCTGCGCTTCATCTCGGCCGCGCCGATGTTCGCGCAGGCTGTCAAAATTGTCCATGACCGCGCGCCGATGAGCACGATGTTTGACCAGCGCGTGAGCAAGCGGCTGCTCGAGATGAGCTTTTCCGAGCAGCAGAGCCTGCTGTAGCCCGGGATTCGGAACAAAAAGCGCCGTTTATGGCGCTTTTTGTTTATATATTTTCAAACACGAGCTTTTTTCGTTGACACATCCTATCAGGTATGGTATTATCATCGTTTTGTTTGACAGATTCGTGGCAAATCGGCTATAATGATATTTGTGTGATGCGAACGGGCAGAGTGAGGATGTGTAAAGAGCCGTGTTTTCCATCGGGGATCTGGTCTGCTATCCGATGCATGGCGTCGGCGTGGTGGAGGCCATTGAAGAACAGTCCGTACTGGGCGAAACGGCCCGGTACTATGTGCTGCGCTTCGTGATGGGCCGCATGACCGCGATGGTCCCCGTCCGGAGCGCCGAGTCGGTCGGGTTAAGGCCCATCGTCGACGCGGACATCTGCGCGCGCGTCGTCGCGTTCCTCTGCGCCGAGAACTGTTCCTCGGAGAGCGACAACTGGAACCAGCGCTACCGCGACAACCTGGACAAGCTGCGCATGGGCGACATCTTCGCCGTTGCGGACGTCGTCAAGTGCCTGCTGCGCCGGGAGCGCGAGAAGGGGCTGTCCGCGGGCGAGCGCAAGATGTACCTGACCGCGCGGCAGGTGCTCGTTGCGGAGCTGGCCGCGTCGAGCGGAAAGGAGGAGAGCGATTTTCTGACCCTCGTGGGAGGATAGGATCGGGGGGCGCGCGTATCAAAACGCGGATTTCACACTAAGAATTGGGAGGAACGGCTTGCCGTATGAGGAGGGTTCTACGGTTCTTCATCGCGCTGGTCGGGTTGGGCGCAGGCTGCGGGATTGTCGCCATCATTCTGTACTCCTTCAAATTCCCGGGCTACGACTATGTCATGCGCTACACGACCACATCCGCCGTCATGACCGCCCTGTATGTGATTGTCGGGCTTGCATTCGGAATCATATTTTATATTTATTCCCCGAGAATCATCGACGGCGTCGGCGGGTATTTCAGGCGCATCGACCGGCAGCTGACCGAAATGCCCGCGCTGGACATTCTGTTCGGCGCGCTCGGCATCATCATCGGGCTGCTGCTCGCGTTTTTATTGAGCTTTTTGTTCAGCGCCATCGAGAGCGCGGCGCTTTCGACGGTGCTGACGCTGGCGCTGTATGTGCTGTTTGCGTATTTCGGCTGCCGCATCGGCGTGAGCCGGCGCTCGGAGTTTGTGGACGGCGGCGGGCATCGGAGGAGGACGGACGCCGGGGGCGCCCCTGCATCCGGCTGCCCCAAGGTGCTCGACACGTCCGTCATTATCGACGGGCGCATCCTGGACATCTGCAAGACCGGCTTTATCGAGGGCAGCCTCGTCGTGCCGGCGTTCGTGCTCAAGGAGCTTCGTCACATCGCCGACAGCGCGGACCCGATGAAGCGCTCGCGCGGGCGGCGCGGCCTGGACATCCTGCGCGAGATGCAGAGCGCGCTCAAGAACGAGGTCGTCGTTGAAAGCAGGGACTACGACGACGTCGACGAGGTGGACGTTAAGCTGCTGCGCCTCGCGATCGACCTTGGCGGCAAGCTCGTCACGAACGACTACAACCTCAACAAGGTCGCGGCCGTGCAGAACATGCCGGTGCTGAACATCAACGACCTGGCCAACGCTCTGCGCCCGATCCTTTTGCCCGGCGAGGAGCTTTCGCTCGGCATCGTGAAGGAGGGCAAGGAGCAGGGGCAGGGCGTGGGCTATCTCGACGACGGCACGATGGTGATCGTCGAGGGCGGCAGGCGCCGCATCGGCGAGACGGTCGAGCTGATCGTCACGAGCAGCCTGCAGACGTCCGCGGGGCGCATGATATTTGCGCGGATTCGGGCCTAGCGCGCGGGCGGCGCGAAATTTGCTTGACAGCGTTTAACGCGCTCCACTATAATAGCTGGAGTTGTCGCACTTTTTGTGATAGAAAATTTCGCGGGGCGGACACGTCCGCCTCTGGGATAGGAAAAGAGAGGTGTTACGAGATGTTACGGACCTACCAGCCGAAAAAGCGCCAGCGCAGCAAGGTTCACGGCTTCCGCAAGCGCATGAAGACCGCGGACGGCCGCAACGTGCTGAAGCGCAGGCGCGCAAAAGGCCGCAAGAAGCTGAGCGCTTAACGGCCCTATTGTCGCCCAGGATGTTGTACGAGCGCTTGCGGCAGGCTTTTGCTTGCCGCGCGTTTGTTCTTGCCGGAACGGCCGCGAATATGCGCCGGGATTCTTGCCGGATAACCGATTGAAACGCAGCGATTCACTGAAACGGAAGAAGGAATTCCGCCATACGTACCGCGTGGGCAAATCCGTCGGCGGACGGCTGACGGCGCTGGTCTACGCAAAAAACAGGCGGCCGGAGACGCGCGTCGGCTTTTCCGTGAGCAAGAAGATCGGCAAGAGCGTGCAAAGAAACCGCGTCAAGCGCCGGATGCGCGCGGCGCTCGCGCCATATTTTTTGCGGATCAGGAAGGGTTACAACATCATCTTTATCGCGCGCGAACCGATCGCGGACGCGGCGTTTGCCGCTCTTGCCGCCGCGATGCTCGATCAGCTCCGGCGGGCGGACCTGTTGGACGAGGTGTAGACGTTGAAGCGCGTTCTGTTGTTCCTGATCCGAGGCTATCAAAAACACATTTCTCCCGCGCTCCCCGGCTGCTGCCGCTTTCAGCCGAGCTGCTCGCAGTACGCCGCCGAGGCGGTCGAAAAGTACGGCGCGGCAAAGGGCTCGCTTCTCGCTCTCTGGCGCGTGCTGCGCTGCAACCCGCTGTTTGCCGGCGGCTACGACCCCGTTCCGTAAAACAAGCTTAACCATCCAAACAGGGAGGACAATACCTTGCAAGGCGATTTCTTTTTGACGCAATGGGCGTTTCTGGGCATGCGCTGGCTGTACGAGAC
>CAZKGE010000131.1:0-6368 GCA_964552065.1 uncultured Oscillospiraceae bacterium
GAGAGGGCCGAAGCCGAGCGCCGCCTGTGGCGGATGAAGCGAGGCGCAGGCCCAGTGAGCAAGGGAGTGCAGGCCCAAAGGGGGCTGCACGACCATTGCGAACCGTGGGGAACCCTCAACGTTCCCCTACGGAAACCGGCGCTCTATTTCGAGCGCCGGCAAAATGGGTTTCCAAAGGGACGTGTCCCTTTGGTGGAGGTTTGGAGGCGGAGCCTCCAACGTCCCGTCCCTCCGTTCCTGTTCCCCTTACTCCCCGCGCTCCAGCCGCGTCCGGATCGCGAACAGGAACTCGCGCGCGGTGACGGGCTGCGGCTTTATCTCGCCTTCGACGAGCGGGGCGAGGTCGCGCGTCATGACGCCGCCTTCAATCGTATCGAGCGTGGCGCGTTCGAGTTTGTCGGCGAATGCGACAAGCTCGGGCAGGCTGTCGAGCTCGCCGCGTTTTTTGAGTGCGCCGCTCCACGCGAATATCGTGGCGACGGGGTTGGTCGAGGGCTCCTCGCCGTCGAGGTAGCGGTAGTAATGGCGCGTGACGGTGCCGTGCGCGGCCTCGAACTCATACTTGCCGTCGGGGGAGACGAGCACGCTCGTCATCATCGCGAGCGAGCCGAAGGCGGAGGAGACCATGTCGCTCATCACGTCGCCGTCGTAGTTCTTGCAGGCCCAGATGAAGCCGCCCTCGGAGCGCACGACGCGCGCGACGGCGTCGTCGATCAGCGTGTAGAAATACGTGATGCCGAGCTCGGCGAATTTTCTCTCGTACTCGCTTTTGTACAGCTCGGCGAAGATGTCCTTAAAGCGGTGGTCGTAGGTCTTGGAGATCGTGTCCTTGGTCGAAAACCACAGGTCCTGGCGCGTGTCGAGCGCGTACTGGAAGCAGCTCTTGGCAAACGACGCGATCGACGTGTCCTTGTTGAACTGGCCCTGGAGCACGCCGGGGCACTCGAAGTCGTAGATCGTTCTGCAAAAGCTTTCGCCGCTCTCGCCGGTGAACACGAGCTCGGCGCGGCCCTTCTCGGGCACGCGGTACTCGGTGGCGCGGTAAACGTCGCCGTAGGCGTGGCGCGCGATCGTGATCGGCTTTTTCCAGCTGCGCACGGCTGGCTTGATCGAGCCGACGGTGATCGGTGCGCGGAACACGGTGCCGTCGAGATGCGCGCGGATCGTGCCGTTCGGGCTCTTCCACAGCTCGGTCAGGCCGTACTCGGCCATGCGCTGCGCGTTGGGCGTGATCGTGGCGCACTTCACGCCCACGCCGAGGCGCGAGATGGCCTCCGCGGCGTCGGTGGTCACGCGGTCCTGCGTCTGCTCGCGGCACTTCAGGCCGAGGTCGTAATATTCGGTGGCGAGCTCGACGAACGGGCTGAGCAGCTCGTCCTTGATATAGCGCCAGAGCACGCGCGTCATCTCGTCGCCGTCCATCTCGACGAGCGGTGTCTTCATGCGGATTTTTTCAGGCATCCCTGTCCCTCCGGTCACACGCTGTGCGCGCGGTTTTTGTAGTAGTTCATCAGGCACCCGTCGAGCAAAAGCTCGCGCTCGTCGGCCGTAAGGTTCGGCAGGCGCAGCGCGATGTCGGCCACGCCCCGCGCCGTGACCGCCTTGGCCATAAACGCGTCCGCGCCGCCGATAAGCCTTGCGCGCACGTCCGGGATAAAGATACAGTCGCCGGGCTCGAACGGGAACGATGCGTCCGGCGCGATCGTAAACGGCAATATGCCCCAGTTGACGCAGTTGCTGCGGTAGCGCTTGGTCGCGAACTCGCGGCAGATGTTCGCCGCGCCGCCGAGCACGCGCTGGCATGAGGCCGCCTGCTCGCGCGCGCTGCCGTCGCCGGGCTTCTCGGCAAATATGCAGGAGGCAAACTGCGTGGTCACGAGCAGCGTTTCGGGGCTGTCGGACACGGCCGAAAGCGTTTTTATCAGCGCTTCGGGCGCTTCGCCCTTTTGCCGCGCGGCCTCGAGCGCGCGCACGGCGCGGCTTAGCGGGACATAATCGGGCGCGCGGCGCGAGAGCGTGAACGAAGCGAGCTTTTCGGGATTGCTGCGGTACGAGCTCGTCTCGCCGGACGGAATCAGCTCGTCCGTGGTCGTGACGGGGTCGCGGATCACCGCGGCCAATTCCAGCAGCAGGTGCTCGCCGAGCGGAGGGATTTCCGGCCAGTCCGCGATGTTCGGCCCGAACACGAGCTTTTCCTCGGGCTTTGGGTTGGCAAAGCCGTTGTACACGCGCGCGTTGTAGACCGACGGGTCGAAGCGGTAGGGGCGGCGCGGGTACTCGACGTCGAGCTCCGTTGCGGCGGTGACCGCGCCGCCTTGCCGCGCCGTGGCGGCGATGCTGCGTGCGTCCATCAGCGCCACGGCCGCGAGCTGGCCGCCGTCGGGCCTGGAGCCCTCGCGGTTGACGAAATTTCTTGTCGTGTGGCGGACGGACAGGCCGTTGTTCTGCGGCACGTCGCCCGCGCCGAAGCACGGCCCGCAGAACGCGGGCTTGGCGACCGCGCCCGCGCGCAGGAGCGACGCGAGCACGCCGTTCTCCATCAGCGCGAGCTCAACGGGCGCGCTGCCGGGGTAGACCGAGAGCGAGAAGCCGTTGCACGAGCCCGCCGACAGGACGGCCGCCGCGTCGCAAAGGTTGTCGAACAGACCGCCCGCGCAGCCCGCGATCACGCCCTGGTCGGCGTACAGGCGGCCGTTTTTCAGCTTGGAGACGAGGTCGAGCCGCCCCTTGCCGAACAGCCGCTCCGCCTCGCGCTCAACGCTCCTCAGCAGATCCTCCGCGTTTTCGTTCAACGTGCGGATCGGGAACGCGTTGGACGGGTGGAACGGCAGCGCGATCATGCACTCGACCGTGGAGAGATCGAGCTCGATGACCGCGTCGTAATAGGCGGGCTGGCGCGGGGAAAGCTTTTCGAACGCCTCGGGCCGGCCGTGCGCCTCATAATACGAAAGGATCTCGCCGTCGGTCTCCCAGATGGAGCTTAAGCACGCGGTCTCGGTCGTCATCACGTCCACGCCGCACCGAAAGTCCGCGGAGAGGTTTTGAATGCCCGGGCCGACGAACTCCAGCACCTTGTTCTTGACAAAGCCGTTGGAAAACGTCGCCCATCGTGCCGAGCGCGCCGTAGCGCGTGTGGCTGTCCGAGCCCAATATCATGCTTCCGCAGGACGCGAGCTTTTCGCGCGCGTACATATGGATGACCGCGAGGTTCTCCGGCACGAATATGCCGCCGTATTTCTTTGCGGCGGAGAGGCCGAACGCGTGGTCGTCGGCGTTGATCGTGCCGCCGACGGCGCAGAGCGAGTTGTGGCAGCAGGTCATGGCGTAGGGCAGCGGGAAGCGCTCCATGCCGGACGCGCGCGCGGTCTGCAATATGCCCACGTAGGTGATGTCGTGGCTGACGAGCGCGTCGAACGTCACGGCGAGGTTTCCCGCGCCGCCGGGCCGGCTGTGCGCGAAAAGGATCCGATGCGCGATCGTGTTTTTGCGCGCTTGTTCCGGTGCGGGCAGGCCTTCGCCGGAAAAAACGACGCTGTCACCCATGTAGTACGCGCCGCCGCCGTGGAGTGTGATCATGCTTGCCTCCGAACCAAATGATTGCATGCAAGTATACAATAGTTGCGGCCAAATTGCAAGGCGTCCGGCTAAAACAAAGGCCCCCGCATGCATCGCGGGGGCGCGGGGACAAACGCGCGGCGCCTGCCGCGGCTTCGGTCCGAAGTCCGGTGCAAACGGGTACGCGGGCCGCTATGTCTGCCGCCGCAAGATCGGAGACCGCCTCCGGCACGGCCGCGAGACATTGGGCGGACCGCCTGCGGCAGGCCCATTTCCGCCTCGCTCGCTTACCCTGCGACGCCGAACAGCCGCGCGGCGTTTCGATACGTGATCTCGGCCATCTCACCCGCGTCCATGCCGCGAAGCTCCGCGAGCCTTGTGAGCGTATGCACGATCAGCCGCGGGTCGTTGCGCCTGCCGCGGTGCGGCTCGGGCGTCATGTACGGGCAGTCGGTCTCGATGAGCAGCGCGTCGAGTGGCAGCCGCGCCGCCACGTCCAGCAGCCGCGCGGCGTTTTTGAACGTCAGCGCGCCGCCGAACGCGATCAGTAGCCCGCAGTCGATGCTCATGCACGCGGTCTCGTAGCTGCCGGAGAAGCAGTGCATCACGCCGAAAAGACCGTCCCGCTCTCGTTGCAGCAGCGCGAGCGTGTCGCCGTGCGCCTCGCGGTCGTGCACGATGATCGGCCTCTTTGCCGCCTTGGCGATGGCGATCTGGTCGGCGAACGCTTGCTTTTGCACGTCCCGCGGCGAGAAGTCGTAGTGGTAGTCGAGCCCGATCTCGCCGACGGCGACAATCTTTTTATGGGAGAGTGCGCGCGCGACCGCGTCGAGCGCTTCGGGCGTGGCCAGAGTCGCCGAGTGCGGATGCACGCCCGCCGAACCGTAGACAAAGCCGTGCTTTTCAACAAGCGCAAGCACCGCGGGGAGTTCCTCCGCTTTTGTGCAGGCCTCGACGACGGCGGCGATACCCGCGTCCGGCAGCGCGGCAATCACGGATTCGCGGTCGCTGTCGAAGCGCTCGTCGAGCAGGTGCGCGTGCGTGTCGAACAGCCTCATAGCGAAAGGTCCATCATCAGCTCGTCGAAATACGTGCCGCGCACGTTCAGCCTCTCCTTGTGCCGGCCGACCACGGCAAAGCCGAACCGTTCGTACAGCTTGATAGCGCGCGCGTTGCCCGCGTGCACCCCGAGGTTGAGAATTTTGATCGTGCCGGTCGAGCGCGCAAACGCGATCATCGTCTGCATCGCGATCGATCCGATGCCGAGGCGCCAGTATTCCAGAAGGATGCTCAGGCCGATCGTCGCGTTGTGCGCAACGCGCGCCCTCGTCTGCGGCCGCACTTCGAACACCGTGACGAGCTTCCCGCCGACAAAGCCTAAAAACATGCCGGTCTTCGGGTCCGCGGCGGCGGTTTCGAGGTACTTCTCCTCGCTCTCGAGCGTCATCCCCGGGATGTCGTTTCCGTCGAGAAGCAGGTAATCCGTCTCCGCGCCGACAAGCCTGATAAATTCCAGGCAGTCCGCGGCGTCGCTTTTTTGCGGCTCGCGCAGGAGGAGCTGCTTTCCGTCGCGCAGCGTATAGGCCGTCTCACCCATCAGCGCACCGCCAATCCGTCCGGCAGCTCGGCCATCGTCGTGCAGGCCGAGAGCAGCTCGCCCTCGTCGGACGCGCAGAGGATCATGCCGCGGCTCTCGACGCCGCAGAGCGTGACGGGCTTGAGGTTGGCGACCAGCACGACGGTCTTGCCGACCAGGTCCTCCGGCGCGTACCATTTTTTGATGCCGGACACGACCGTGCGCGTCTCGTCGCCGACCTTGAGCGTCAGCTTGAGCAGCTTTTTGGCCTTGGGCACCTCCTCGCAGGCGACGACCTTGGCGAGCCGGAAGTCGATCTTGTCAAAGTCCTCGTAGCCGATCTCCGCCTTTGCTTTCTTTTCCGGCTCCGCCGCCGATTGCGCCTCGGCCTTCTGCCGCGCGGTTTCGGCCTCGAGCTCCAATAGCTCCTTCTCCGCGTCGATGCGCGGGAATATCGCCTCGCCCTTCTCTACGCGCGAGCCCGGCAGCGTGCCGCCCCAGGAGACGTGACTAAGCTCGCGGAAGCGCTGTTCCACGCCGAGCTGGCCGAGGATCTTCTCCGGCGTCTGCGTGAGGAACGGCTTGAGCAGCACCGCGGCGATGCGCAGACACTCCGCGAGGTTAAAGAGCACGCTCTTCAGGCGCAGCTTGCCCTCGTCCGTGCGGGCCAGCACCCACGGCGCGGTCACGTCGATGTACTTGTTGCACGCGCCGACGAGCTTGAAGATCTCGGCGAGCGCCTCGGGCAGGTGCAGTTCGGCCATGGCGGCGTCGACCTTCCCCGGCAGCTCGATGGCGAGACGGGTGAGGTCGAAGTCCTCGTCCGCGCCCGTGCCGGGCTCGGGGATGACGCCGCCCTCGTACTTTTCGATCATCGACACCGTGCGCGAAAGCAGGTTCCCCAGGTCGTTGGCCAGGTCCGTGTTGATGCGTGCGATCAGCGCCTCGTTGCTGAACGTGCCGTCCGAGCCGAACGGCACCTCGCGCAGCAGAAAGTACCGGATCGCGTCCACGCCGTAGCGCGCGACGAGCTTGACCGGGTCGACGACGTTGCCCTTGGACTTGCTCATCTTACCGCCGTCGAGCACGAGCCAGCCGTGGCCGAACACCTGCTTGGGCAGCGGCAGGCCGAGCGCCATCAGCATGATCGGCCAGATGATGGTGTGGAACCGCACGATCTCCTTGCCCACGAAGTGCACGTCGGCAGGCCAGTATTTTGTTTTGCTCTCGTCGCCGA
>CAZKGE010000132.1:0-6365 GCA_964552065.1 uncultured Oscillospiraceae bacterium
GGACTCCGTCCCCAAACCCCTGCCAAAGGGACACGTCCCTTTGGAATCCCAACCCGCCGGAAACGCAAATGAAAACGTAACCTAAAAAGCAGCCGATACGGCTGCTTTTTGCTTTGGGTTTCCAAAGGGGGTTACCCCTTTGGTGGGGTGCGGGGGCAAAGCCCCTGCAAAAAACCGTCTTCTCCTACGCTTAAAATATAATCTCGTAATTCCAGCCGACGATCAAGAGCGCGAGCACGCCGAGGCCGATCACGACGGCCATGCACATGCCGAACATGCCGAGCTTTCGCACCTTGATCCTGGTGAGGAACAGGCACGCGATGACGAGCATCCAGCCGAGGTAGAGGTACCGGAACGCGCCGCCGGTATAGGGCCGGAACACGTACAAAAGCGGAATGAGCAGCGCGACGGTGGTGACGGGCAGGCCGTCGTAGTGCGTGCGCTTGGCGTTCTCGTTCTCAAGCTCGTCCTCGGTCACGTTGTAATAGGCCAGGCGGATGAGCGCCGCGATCACATACAGCGCCATCGGCAGCATCTCGACGACGCGGTCGAGCCCGATCGCGCGGCCGATGCAGACCGGCAGTACGCCGAAGCAGATCAGGTCCGCGAGCGAATCGATCTGTATCCCGAACTTCTTCTCGAGCCTATCGCGCTGCATGGTCCTGGCGATGGTGCCGTCGAACAGGTCGCAAAAGCCCGATACCATCAGGCACACGACCGCCGCGGGCGCGTCTCCGCCGGCGGCAAACCCTATGCCGACGAGCGCGCTGACCACGCCCACGTAGGTCAGTATCACCGTATAATTGTAGATCCCTATCATTCCGCCGCTCCCAATACTCCCTCTCACAAAACCGCTCACTTCCCCGAATAATATGCCCGGTACCAGCGCACGAACTCCGTCAACCCCTTTTCGATCGTCGTGTCCGGCGAAAAACCCACGTCGCGCTCGAGCGCGGTCACATCCGCGTAGGTCTGGTACACGTCGCCCTTCTGCATCGGCCGGAACACGATCTCGGCCTTCTTGCCGAGCGCGCTCTCGAGCACGCGGACAAAGCGCATCAGATGCTCCGGCCGGTTGCCGCCGATGTTGTACAGCGCGGCGCGCGCGCCCTGCGCGTCGGGCGCGGGCGGCAGCCGCAGCAGCCGCTCGAGCGCGGTGATTACGTCGTCGATATACGTAAAATCGCGGTACAGGTTGCCGTTATTGAACACCTCGATCGGTTCGCCGGCAAGGATCTTCTTTGTAAACGAGAAATACGCCATGTCCGGCCGCCCGAAGGGTCCGTACACGGTAAAGAAGCGCAGCCCCGTGACGGGCACGCCGTACAGCTGCGAATAGGTGTAGGCGAGCAGCTCGTCACACAGCTTCGTGGCTGCGTACAGGCTGACGGGCCGGTCGACGGGGTCGCCGACCGCAAACGGCGTCTTCTCCTGGTTGCCGTAGACGGACGAGCTCGACGCGTACAGAAAATGCGCGACCGGAAAGCGCCGCACGGCCTCGAGCATGTTGAAAAAGCCCAGCACGTTCGACTCCATGTACGCGCGCGGATTGGCGAAGCTGTAGCGCACGCCCGCCTGCGCGGCCAGGTTGACCACGATGTGCGGCCGGTATTTTTCAAACGCGGGCACGACGTCGCCCATGTCGGAAATATCCCCGCGCACGAACGTGAACGACGCGAAGTTCTCGAGCTCGGCGAGGCGGTCCTCCTTGAGCTTTACGTCGTAGTAACCGTTGAGATTGTCCATACCGGCGACGCGCGCGCCGCTCTCAAGCAGCCGCTTTGCCAAGTGGTACCCGATAAACCCCGCCGCGCCGGTGACGAGGATCGTCCGTTCCCCCCGTTCGTCCATCCTTATCACCTGCCGATCGAGTGGTATTCCACGCCCGCTTCACGCATCCTTGCGGGATCGAAGAGGTTGCGCCCGTCGTACACGAGCGGCGTGCGCATGCAGGCCTTGAACGTCTCGGGTTGGATCGACCGGATCTGCGGCCACTCCGTAAACACGAAGCAGCACGACGCGTCACGCATCGCCTCCTCGGGCGTGCCGGCGATGCGCACCTCCGGAAAGCGCCTGGCAAACGCCGCGCCCGCGACCGGATCGTAGGCCGTCACGACCGCGCCCTGAGCAAGCAGCAGCGGCACGTTGTCGAGCGACGGCGCCTCCCTCAGGTCGTCCGTGCCCGCCTTGAACGTCAATCCCAGCACCGCGACCTTCATGCCGGAGAACGAGATCAGGCGCTTGGTCGCCTTGTAGAACAGCCTTGTTTTCTGGTCCGCGTTGACGTCCACCGCCGCCTCGACCGTGCGCAGCCGGTAGCCATGCTCCTGGGCCAGGTGGCGCAGCGCCTTGGTGTCCTTCGGGAAGCAGCTGCCGCCGTAGCCCACGCCCGCGTTGAGGAAGCGGTCGCCGATGCGCGAGTCGTACTTCATGCCCTCGGCCACGTCGAGCACGTTCGCGCCGACGAGTTCGCACAGGTTTGCGATGTCGTTCATGTACGAGATCTTGAGCGCTAAAAAATCGTTGCACGCGTACTTGATCATCTCGGCCGAGCGGCGGCTCACCGACACGATCGGGAGACCGAACGGCTCGTAGATCCGCATCAAAAGCGCGCGGGCGCGCTCGCTCTCGGCACCGATAATGATGCGCGCGGCATGCAAAGTATCGTGTACCGCGCTGCCCTGCGCCAGAAACTCCGGATTCGACGCGACCTCCACCCGAACGTCCCGGTCGAGGTAATCCTTGATAAACTGCTCCACTTTATCGTTCGTTCCGACCGGAACGGTCGACTTGACCACCACCAGGCAGTCCTTCGTCACGCACTCGGCGATCTGCCGCGCCACCTCGGCGATGTACTTGAGGTTCGCCGAGCCGTCCGGCAGCTCCGGCGTGCCGACGCCGATGAATATCGCGTCCCTGTCCGCGTAGGCCGCGGCGGCGTCGATTGTAAAATGCAGCCTGCCCGCGGCGAGATTTTTTTGTAAAAGCCCCTCGAGGTCCTTTTCGTAGATGGGCGAGACGCCGCGGCCCAAGACCGCGATCTTCTCCGCGTCGACGTCCACGCACGTTACGTCGTGACCAACCTCGGCAAAGCAAACGCCCGCCACGAGGCCCACGTAGCCGGTGCCCGCAACCGCCAGTTTCATATGGTTTCGTCCCCTCCGTCCGTTGTTGCACGGTCCTTTTTATGCTGGATGAACTCCCGCGCCGAGCGCAGGATGAAGTCGAACTTGTCACGCAGGAACACGAACGCGAGAAGCGCGTACAAAAGCGCGCCCGCCGCGATCTGGCAAAGGAACAGCGGCAGCGGCGAAAGGCCGGTCTTCGTCAGCGCGAATACGGCAAGCGCCATCGCGGCGGACGCGATCTGCTGCGGCAGGATGTCGAAAAGCTGGTCGCGCAGCCGGTAGCCGAGCAAGCGCTTGACCGGCCCCATGTTGACCGCGACCGAGAACGCGTTCGTAACCGCGACGCCCCACGCGACCATGACGGGCGAGCGCAGGATGAATACCGCGGCGCACAGCAGCGCCGCGCCAAACGCCTTTTTGAGAATCTCGAGCTTCAGGTATACGTCGCTGCGGCCGAGCGCGTTGAACGCGTGCAGAATCGTGCTGTCGAGCGGGTACGTCGCGTACGTCAAACACGCGATGCGCAGGTATGGCACGCACGGCAGCCACTTGTCGGTGAGCAGGATCCGCACCATCGGCTCCGCGACCGCCGCCAGACCAAACAGCAGCGGGGTGAGCAGAAACGCGTTCGACGAGACCGTGCGCCGCAGCATGGAAAGCAGCCGCTCCGGATCGTTCTGCGTCACGGCGTAGGCGGGGAACAGCGCGGACTGCAGGGCGGTGTTGATGTTCGCGCCGATGTACTGCGGGAACTGCTTGCCCTTGCTGTAGTAGGCCAGCTCCTCGGTGCCGCCCTTCATCTTGCCGACGATCAGGCCGGACACGTCGAGGTAGAGCGTGTTCAGCACGCCGGACACGAGCAGCTTCCAGCCGAACGAGAACATCTGTTTCGTGCGCGGGAGCGAGATCACAAGCCTCGGCACCCAGCGCGTCTGCGCCCACAGCGCGAGGCAGAGCGTCATGATGTTGAGCAGCTGCTGCGCCACGAGCGCCCACACGCCAAAGCCCAGGTATGCTAAGAGGATGCCCGCCGTGCCGGATATGAGCACCGCGGCAAGCGACGCTGCAAAGACCTTGCGAAACTCCATCCGCCGCACGATCATCGCGTTCTGCACGGACTGCCCGCCGTAGAAGAACAGCCCGAGCGACAGCACGCGTAAGACGGGCATAACCTGCGGCTCGCCGTAGTAGCGCGCCACGAGCGGCGCGGCAAAGAAGAATATTGCCGCGAGCGCCGCGGCCGCCGCCGTCGAGAGCCAGAACGCGGACGAGAAGTCCTCGTCCGTCACGTCCTGCCGCTGGATGAGCGCCATGCCGAAGCCGCTCTGCACGAGGATCGTCGCAAGCGAGATGAATATCACCGTCAGCGACAGCGGGCCGTAATCCTTGGGATCAACGAGCCGCGCCAGTATAATCGTGGTGACGAGCTGGATGCCCTGCGTGCCGCCGTTCTCGAGGAGCTTCCATATGATGCCCGCGAGGGCCTTGTGCTTCAGGCTCTTGTCCATCAGTTCCTTCTGGCGGCGCTTCGCGCGCGGCCGGCAATATCGAGCAGGCGCAAAAGGCCCGTTTTTTTACGAAGCACCAGTTGAAGCTGCAAGCGCCGGCCGCGGCCCACCGCGGGGCCGTCCAGGGCCGCAAGCGTCTCCGGCAGCAGCTCGGCGCGCCAGTCGTAAGCGGTCACAGCGCGGCGCTCCGCGCCCGTTTTCGCGCCGCGGAAATACCGCCAGAACACCGAAAGCAGCGCCATCACCTGCCGCGCGTGGAAGGCCGCGCGCAATTCGGGCGTGTCCAGCCCCCAGACGGGCAGGTAGGAGCGCAGCAAACGCACCATCGGCAGGTTAAACTCGCGCGGGAGCGAGCCAAGCTCGGTCCTGTGCGTGTTGCTCGACACGTTGCGCCTATAATTGTACAATGGGCGCGAACAATATGCAACGCGCGCGGCTTTTGTCACGGGGTAGAGCGACAGGATCAGGTCGTCCGCGATCTGGCTCCGCCCAAACTGCGCAAAGTCCGTCGGGTCGCTTCTCAATAGCTCCGTTTTGATCGCCTTGATCCACAGGGGATTTAATTTCCACGAGCGGACCAGCTCCTCGTACAGCGCGCGCTTGCCCTCGCCGGCAAATACCGCCCCGTCGCCGTACAGCGCGGGCGCGGCCGTCCTTTCCCGCCCGTCGCCGCTCATGACGCAATAGTTGTAGAGCAAAATATCCAGCCCGGGGTCCCCGGCAAAGCGCGACGCGATCGCGGCGAGGCAATCGCTTTCCATCATGTCGTCCGCGTCGAGGAAGGCGCATACCTCGCCGCTTGCCGCGGCGACCGCCGCGCGCCGCGACGGGACGATGCCCTTCTCCCTTTGATATACAACCTTGACCTGGTCCGGACGCTCGCACAAAGCTTCCTCGCAGATCGGCACGCACGCGTCGGCGGGGTCCTCGAGCACGAGAATGAGCTCGTAGTCAGGATGCGTCTGCGCGTATACGGACGCAAGCGCCGCGGGGAGCAAATTTTCGGCATGGAACACCGGCACGAGCACGCTGATCTTCATACGCGTTTCAACGCCTCCGCCAGCACCTCGCGCAGCGACTCGCATTCGAGGTAGTTGATCAGGTTCAGCCGCGCGCGCCGCCCATACAGCCGCCCGAGCGGCTTTCGTCCCGTCAGCGCGTTGACGCCGCGCAAAAGGAGCGAATCCCCGAGCAGCACGGCGGCGGTCTTTTGCGCCGTGTTTTTTGCGTATTCGGCGAAGGACTGTTCGACAAAGCCGGGGGTCTGAATCTCCTCGGAACGCTTAAAGAAGCCGTCGAGCGTCTTTTTTGCGGCTTCGCCCGTAGCCAATCGCACGCCGCCCGGCGCGCGGGCAAGCGGGATGAAGTCGACCGTTTTATTTGCGTCCAGCGTCAGCTCGACGAGCAGCCCCTCGTCCCAGCACGGCTCGCCGTCCCGAGCGTCAAACAGAAAATTGCCCTGCCCGTACACGATCACGCCGCTTCCATAGCGCTCAAAGCAGCCGACGCAGTGCCCGTGCTGGCACAGCACGAGGTCCGCGCCGCACGACACGAGCTTGCGCAGCCGCTTTTGCAACAGCGGCGTCGGGTACGGATAGTGCTCGCGCCCGCCGTGGTACAGCACGACGAGCACGTCGCAGTCGCGCTTGAGCGCACGCACGTGGTCCGGCGTTTCGAGCGCGTCGAACGGGTTCGCGCCCGCGCTTTTTTCGGTCGCGATCGAAAACTC
>CAZKGE010000133.1:0-6318 GCA_964552065.1 uncultured Oscillospiraceae bacterium
AGGTCCGCCGCCTGCTCGGCAAACGAGCGGTTGCGGTACATGCCCTCCGGCAGGATGCCGATGCGCGCCAGCTCAAGCGCCTCGGGAATAAAATCGATGCGCTTTGTGTCGAGCACCGCCGTTTTGTCCGCGCCCTGCATCATCTCGTACAGGTGGCCCATCAGGCCAAAGCCCGTCACGTCCGTGCACGCGTGCACGCGGTATTTGACCATGCAGTCGCGCGCGCCCCTGTTGAGCGTCGTCATCAGCCTGACCGCGAACTGCTTGCTCTCCGTGGACGCGAGGTCGGCCTTGGCGGCCGTGGTCAAAACGCCGATGCCGATCGGCTTGGTCAGAAGCAGCACGTCGCCCGCTTTAGCGCCGCTGTTTTTCAGTATGCGGTCCGGATGCACGAAGCCAGTCACGGACAGGCCGTATTTCGGCGTCGCGTCGTAGATGCTGTGCCCGCCCGCGATCACCGCGCCTGCCTCGTACACCTTGTCGTACCCGCCCGCGAGGATTTGGTGCACCGTGAATTGCGGCATGTCCTCCGGGATCATCAGCACGTTCAGCGCGGTTTTCGGTTCGCCGCCCATGGCGTAGATGTCGGAGAGCGCGTTCGTCGCGGCGATCTGCCCGAACGTGTACGGGTCGTCGTCGATCGGCGGGAAAAAGTCGATCGTCTGCACGATGGCGACCTCGTCCGTCACGCGGTAGACGCACGCGTCGTCCGACGTGTCGAATCCGACGAGCAGATTCTCGTCCGGGCGCACGCGGATGTCCTGAAGGAGTTTGCCCAGCACGCCCGCGCCGACCTTGGCGCCGCAGCCCGAGCATTTGGTCAGTTTGGTCAGTTTGATATCCTGTTCCATGGCTATCTCTTATCCCCCAGCGCCAGTATCGCTTCCAGCACGCCGCCCGCGACGGCGAGCGCCTTATCCGAAACCAGATAGCAGTGCTCCTTTTTGCACCGCGGGTCGACGTCTCCGCTCTTCATGCCCGCGCGGACCTCAAGGCCGTCCGCGAGCAGGCCGCGCAGCACGCCGCGGATCGCGCTCTTGATCGGCTCGTCGCCAACGTAGGCGCACACATCGCCCTTTTCGACCTCGTCGCCGATTTGGCGCACGCCGCGGAACACGCCGTCGCAGGGCGCGCGCAGGATGCGCTCGAGCGCAAACCCGCCGATCTCGCCCGGCACGCTGGTGTTCGGCAGCGCGCTGCCCTCGTAGTACACGCGGCCGAGCGTATGCCCGCGCATCGTCTCGACGACCGCGTGGCAGTCCACGCCCGCAGTAAAGCCCGGGCCGAGCGCGATCACGGCGGGCGCGTCGGTGATGCGCGTGCCGACGTTTCTTTTGGCCAGGATCGCGTCGACCACGGCGGGCGGCTTCAGTTCTGCGATGCACAGCGCCTCGGGATCGGCCAGAACCGCGACCGCGCCGGACTCGGCAATCGCCCTCGCCTCCGCCGCACTTTCCGCGCGCCGCGCCATCACGCCCTCCACGGCCGCCTCGCCGTTGATGATCGCTTCCGAAAAGCAGATAGTGCGCCGAATCGCCGTCGGCCTCGGCAGGTCCGTCATGACGACGTCGTATCCGGCGCGGTGCAGCCGGTAAGCCACGCCGCTCGCGATGTCGCCCGCGCCCTTAATCAAAATAAGCATAAACCCCTCCGGCGGTTTTAACAGTCGTTATTCCTAAATAAGGATAACATTGTCGGCGCAGGATTGTCAATTCCGGTGCGATGCGCACAAGGCCGGGCGAATGAAAGACCGGCGCGCTCCGGGCGTCCGGCATATCCGCCGATGCGATGCGCACGAGGCCAGCGGCGCCGTATACAGAATGGTAAGGTCTGGCTTGGTTTGGTCAGGTAAGATCGAGTTCGAATTCCAGCTCGTGCCGCAACGGGATGCCATGCTCGCCGACAGGCGGAATCTCGGGCTTGATGCGCCGCGCCGCCGCCAGGGTATCGCGGTGCAGGCGCGCGAGGTCGAAGCCGCGCTTTTGGTAGAACCGGATGGCGTCGATATTGTCGTTCGTCGTGACGACGGCAAGCGTTGTACAGCCGCTTCCTCTGGCGACCGCAGCCGCAAGGCGAATCAGCTCCGTGCCGACGCCGCGGTCCGGTTGCAGGCTGTTCAGCGAAAGCAGGTCGCAGACGGGTCCGCGGAACCGATACATAATTAAGCCCGCCAGCTCCGCGCCGTCGAACGCGCCGATGCCGTCCGCTTTGGTCATGTCGATCCGCTCGCCGCAGACGATCATATCGGTGGAGAACCAATGCCGAATAAGAAACGAGTTGACCTGCGGCCGGTCGCGTTCATCGATGCGCCGGTACTCCATATGCCCCGCCCCCGTTATGTTTTAATCTAATTATAATAGTAACGGGTTCGGGGAAGCAACGCCCTCCGAATTGATGTCTGCAAAAGAAAAGCAGACCCTTGCAGGCCTGTTCAGTCCGTCAAAAAACTGGTTTTTTGACGAGATAACCGTTCTTTGTCTCTCGTCCTTCGGACTCCCGGGCGGCAAAGAACACAGGGAACCCGCCCCTGCGGGGCGATCCGTTGCGTCGGCAAAGCCGACACAGCCGGAATCAATGGGTAAGGGCTGCGGCCCTTAACAATCTCAGGGCTTTTTTGACACGCTGGCGGGAGCGGGCAAAAGCCCGCTCCCGCTATGGTTTTTGGGTGCATGTTGGAGAAATGATCGGGGGCTACGCCGGCGGCTCCGCCCCCGGGCCCCCGCCAAAGGGATGTATCCCTTTGGTAGGGGCTTGGGGGCAAAGCCCCCAACGTCCCCCGTCCCCCGTCCCTCGTCCACCTTCAGCGCCTTTGCAGCGCGTCGATGGGGGTCAGCTTGCTGGCCTTGGCGGCGGGGTAGCTGCCGAACAGCACGCCGATGGCGATGCAGAACAGCATCGCGTAGGCCGCCGCGGGGCCGTACATCGTGATGGCATAGCCGGACAGCGTTGTAAACAGCTGGAGCCCCAGCGCGGAGATGCCGAGGCCGATCACGCCGCCCGCGAGCGAGAGCACGCAGGCCTCGATCAAAAACTGCATCATGATGTGCAGCCTGCGCGCGCCGATCGCCTTTCTAATACCGATCTCGCGCGTGCGCTCGGCGACCGACACGAGCATGATGTTCATAATGCCGATGCCGCCGACGAGCAGCGAGATGGCGGAGATGCCGCCGAGCATCAGCGAGAGCGTGCTCATCACGTCGTCGAGCGTGTCGAGCAGCTCGGACATGTTGTAGACGCTGTAGGAGTCCTCGTCGCCCGTGAGCGAGTAGAGGCGGTACTCGGTGAGCGCCTGCGCGAGCTCGACATCCTCGGTGGAGCGGGCCTTAATATAGCAGGTCGTGATCGCGGTCGAGTCGGACACGCGCTGCGCCGTCGTCAGCGGCAGAAGGATGCGCGAGTCGAGCGAGCCGGAGAGGGAGGAGCCGCTTTCCTCAAGCAGGCCGACGATCGTGAACGTGTGGCTGCTCATCTGAAACGTCTTGCCGAGCACGTCGTAGCTCTCGAACAGCTCCCCAGCGACGTCGACGCCGATCACGGCCACGTCCGTGCGCCATTCGATGTCCGACGCGGCGATGCCGCGGCCGGCCTGCATGGCGAGGTTCGCTACGTCCATGTAGTTGGCCGTGACGCCGAGCGCGGAGACGGAGAGGTAGTTGCTGCCGGCGCGCGCGGTCGAGCTGACGGTCAGGTACGGCGAAACGGCGGCGATGGCCTCGTACTGGTCGAGGACCATGAAGTCGTCGGCCGTCAGCGAGACGTCCTCGTCGGTCACCATCGCGGTGATGAGGTCGGTGCCCATCTCGGAGATCGCGGACGTGATCGTGCTCGTCGTGCTCTGGCCGAGGGAGACGAGCATCACGACGCTCATCACGCCGATGATAATACCGAGCATGGTCAGAAACGAGCGCATCTTGTTGGCGAGCGTGGAGCGGATGGCGAGCCGCAGCGTGTTTAGGAACATGGTCATGCCTCGTTCGCCTCCTCCAGCGTGTGATAGAGCTTCCCGTCGCGCACGTAGACCGTGCGCTGCGCCTGCCTGGCCAGCTCCTGATTGTGCGTGATCATCACGATCGTGTGCTCCTGTTCGGCGAGGCGGCCGATGAGCCGCATGATCTCGGTGCCGGACTTGGAGTCGAGGTTGCCCGTCGGCTCATCGGCGAGGATCACCTTGGCGTTGCTGGCCAGCGCCCGCGCGATTGCGACGCGCTGCTGCTGGCCGCCGGAGAGCTGCGAGGGCAGGTGCTGCATGCGGTTTGATAGTCCCACCATGTCGAGCGCAGCCTTGGCCCGCTCGATGCGGCGCTTGGCGGAGCATTTCTGGTAGATCATCGGCAGCTCGACGTTCTCGAGCGCGGTCATGCGGTCGAGCAGGTTGAACTGCTGGAACACGAACCCGACCTTTTTGCTGCGGATGCGCGACAGCTCGCGGTCGTAGCAGGCGAACACGTCCACGCCGTCGAGGAAATAGCTGCCGTCGTCGGGCAGGTCGAGACAGCCCATCGTGTTCATCAGCGTCGTCTTGCCGGAGCCGGACGGCCCGCACACCGCGAGAAACTCGCCCTTCTTCACGTGCAGCGACACGTCGTTGAGCGCGTGGACGGCCTCGTCGCCGACGACATAGGTTTTGTAGATATGCTCAAGGCGGATCATACGGCGTCCCCCCCGTCAACCCGGGAAGCTGCCGCCGCCCTGCATGCCGGCGGGCATTTCGCCGCCCTGCATACCGCCGCCGGAGTCGCTGCCGTTGCTGCCGCCGCCGTTGGAGAAGCTGGCGCCGCTCCGCATGCCCATGCCGGGGCCGAACATGGTCGTCGTCGAATCGTCGCTCGAGTAGACGGCGGTCGTGGCCAGCTGCGGCACCCAAATTAAATCGCCGGCGGCGAGGCCCTCGGCCGTGACGACGATGTAGGAGCCGTCCGACATGCCCGTCGTCACCGTGAGGCGCTCGAGCGAGGCGATGTCGAGCTCGGTCTGGTCCTTCGCCGTGCCCGCCGTGGCATCGTCGCCTGCCAGCAGCACGTAGGCTGTGTCGCCGTCGTACTGCACGGCGTTCACCGACACGATGGTCGTCTGCCCGCTGGTCTCGGTCGTGATCGCGGCCGAAGCGGTCATGCCCGGATACGCACCCGTGATCGGGTCGGTCGTGATCGTGACCGTGTAGCTGGTCACATAGCTGCCGCTGCCGGCGAACGAGATGTTCGTGACCTTGCCGGCAAATTCCTGGTCCTCGAGCGCGTCCAGCGTGACGGCGACGTCCTGGCCGAGCTTGACGGACGCGATGTCCAGCTCGTCGACGGCGAGCGCGATCTCGTAGCCGTCGGTGCCGGACAGCACGCACAGCGCCCCGCCCGCGTCGACCTCGTCGCCCGCGGCGACGGACAGCGTGGCGAGTATGCCGTCGTGGTCCGCGCGGACGACGAGCGCGTCCTCTGTATCCTCGATCTTTTCGAGCAGATCGGCCTCGGTCTCTTTATAGGAAATGTAATCGTCGGACGGCGCGCCGTCCGAGAGCCGGAACAGCGCCCTGCCAGCCTTGACGGACTGGTTCAGCTCCACCTTGACGCTCTCGATGCGGCCCGCGGAGGCCGTCACGTCGATGTGCTCGTTGACGTCGAGCGTGCCGGCGCCCAGCGTCTCGCCGGAGGCGGACACGGTCGCGGCGGCGCCCACGTCGAAGTCGTCGGAGTCGATCACGACCGTGGCTCGGCCGACCGAAATATCGGTGACGCGCCCGTCGATCGTGTCGCCGTCGATGGTCACGGTCACCTCGTCATACTTTTTCATTTTGTCCGGCGCGTCGATGACGACCTTCATCTTGCTGTCGGTGGAGATGACGCACAGGGTGCCGATGTCCTCGCACAGGTCGCCCGCCTTGGCGTTGATCACCTTGACCACGCCGGCCTGCTCCGCCTTAATCGAGAGCGACGAGCGCGTCTGATCTACGGTGGCGAGGTCCTCCTGCACGTCGGCAAGCTGGTCGCGCAGGTCGTCGAGCTGATCCTTCAGCGCGGTCGAGGACAGCGTCATCACGATGTCGCCCTGCTGGATCGCGTCGCCCGCGGCGAAGTTGACGCTTTCGACCTTCACGTCGTCGGCCGCGGTCACGGTCTGCAGATGGAGCGCCGAAAGCGTGCCGCTGCCGGAAACCGTCGAGCGGATTTCGCCTTCGGCCACGGCCGTCGCCCGGTAGGTGAGCACGCTCGTGGTCTCCGCCTGCTTACCCAGGTTGGAGAATAGGAAGAGGATGGCCGCAACGACCAAAACGGCGGCGCCGCCCGCGATACAAATGGTACGGATGCGCTTCTTGCGCCGTTTGTC
>CAZKGE010000134.1:0-6287 GCA_964552065.1 uncultured Oscillospiraceae bacterium
TTGATCTTCTCGGGGCCGACTTCCTTGAGGATGACGTCGAACTCGGTCTTCTCCTCGACAGCCTCGGCGGCCACGGCGGGGCCGGCGGCGACGGTGACGGCGGCCGCGGCGGCGGATACGCCGAACTCCTCCTCGAGCGCCTTGACCAGCTCGGCCAGCTCGAGCACGGACATCGCTTTGATGTCCTCAATCAGCTTCGCTTTATCCATTGGATGATTTCCTCCGTAAAAAATTTTTTAATGTTCGGGCAGCGCCCGGGGGTACCGTTTTCGGGTGGATGCGGGCCGCGCGGGAACGCGCGCGTCCGCTTCGGCCACAGCTTACGCCTCGGCCTTCTTCTTGGCGATCTGGTCGAGCACGACTGCCAGGTTCGTAACCGGGGACAGCATGCTGCCGAGCATCCTGGCCAGCAGGACTTCGCGCGACGGCAGGTCGGCGATGGCGTCGATGTCCTTGGCTCCGGTTACGGCGCCCTCGACGATACCGCCCTTCATCTCGCACTTCTTGTACTTCTTGATCGCGGCCTTGAGAATCTTGGCCGGAGCGACCGCGTCGGCGTACCCGAACGCGAACGCGGACGGCCCCTTCAGCATGCCGTGCACGGACGCGTCGACGCCGACGGCGTCGCACGCGCGCGCCATGATGTGGTTCTTGATGACGACGTAGTCGATGCCCGCCTCGCGCATCTCCTTGCGAAGATCCGTCACCTCAGCGACCGTCAGCCCGCGGTAATCGAACACGACGACGGAAGCGGCCTTCTTGAGCTTCTCGGCGACCTCGGCCACCTGGGCTGCCTTTTCCTGAATGTTTTGCGTATTTGCCATGTTTTCACCTCCTTGAACGAAACTGTTTTCCTCGGCTTAGGCCGAAAAAAGCGCCTCCCGCCGAAAAACGGGAGGCGCGGAACACCAAACATAAAATCTGGTACCGTTCACCTCGGCGGGGCTTACGCGCAAGGACTGCGCGGCCTGCTGTCTCCGGCGAAATATTCTGTTGACGGGGGCGAGTATATCACACGCGCCCCCGCGCTGTCAATGCATTAGAACTTCAGCGTGTTGAACTTCACGCCCGGGCCCATCGTGCTCGAGAGCACGACGCTCTTTAAGTACGTGCCCTTCGCCGCGGACGGCTTGGCCCTGATGACGGCCTCCATCAGCGTCTTGAGGTTCTCCTCGAGCTTCTCGACGCCGAACGACGCCTTGCCGATCGGGCAGTGGCAGATCGAGGTCTTGTCGACGCGGTACTCGACCTTACCGGCCTTGATGTCCTGCACGGCCCTGGCCACGTCCATCGTGACGGTGCCGCTCTTGGGGTTCGGCATCAATCCCTTGGGGCCGAGCACGCGGCCGATGCGGCCGACGATGCCCATCATGTCCGGCGTCGCGACGCACACGTCGAAACCGAACCAGTTCTCGGTCTGAATCTTCTTGACGAGGTCCTCGTCGCCAACGAAATCGGCGCCGGCCTCCTCGGCCTCGCGCGCCTTGTCCGCCTTGGCGAACACCAGCACGCGGACTTTCTTGCCCGTGCCATGCGGCAGGACGACCGCGCCGCGCACCTGCTGGTCCGCGTGCCGCGGGTCGACGCCCAGGCGGATGGAGGCTTCGATCGTCTCGTCAAACTTGGCCTTGGCGGTGGTGAGCACCGTCTCCAAGCCCTCGCGCACGTCGTACAGCTTCGCCGTCTCGATGGCGGCCTTGCTGGAAAGATATTTCTTGCCGTGTTTCATGTTCTTCCCCTCCTCACTCCGCGACGACGACGCCCATGCTGCGGGCGGTGCCTGCGACCATGCTCATGGCCGTTTCGACCGAGGCGGCGTTGAGGTCCGCCATCTTGAGCTCGGCGATCTCGCGTACCTGGGCCTTGGTGATGGTCGCGACCTTCGTCTTGTTCGGCGTGCCGGACGCCGTCTCGAGGCCGCAGGCCTTCTTGATCAGCACGGCAGCGGGCGGGGTCTTGGTGATGAACGTGAACGAGTGGTCCTGAAACACGGTGATGACCACCGGGATGACCAGGCCGACCTGCTTGGCGGTCCGCTCATTGAACTCCTTGCAGAAGCCCATGATGTTCAGACCGTGCTGGCCGAGCGCCGGACCGACCGGCGGCGCGGGCGTGGCTTTGCCGCCCGGGATCTGCAGCTTTACGTAGCCGACGATTTTCTTTGCCATGACAGTTCTCCTTTTTTATTTGGTACGAGCGGGGTGTCTCCCCTCCCACAAGGCCGCGCGTCCGGCGGCAAAACCGGGGCGGGCCGTATTTGAAACGCCGGGGGGCGTTGCAAATCTTTGCATAACCGGCGGCGCTGCGGCCGCCGCGGGACGTTTTCCGCTACAGCTTCTGCACCTGCACAAAATCCAGTTCGACGGGCGTGTCGCGGCCGAACATGGACACGGTGAGCTTGACCTTCTGGCGCTCTGCGTCGAGGTGCGTGACGGTGCCGATGAAGTTCTCGAGCGGCCCCGACACGACGCGGACGTTCTCGCCCACCTCGATGTTGAGAATGATCGGGATGCGCTCGACGCCCATCGCCGTGACCTCCTCGTCGGTCAGCGGGACGGGCTTGCTGCCCGGGCCCACAAAGCCGGTCACGCCGCGCGTGTTGCGCACGACGTACCACGCATGCGGGTCCATGACAAGGTCGGTCGTCATGCCGCCGCCCTGTTCCGGCGGGCGCTCCTTCTCGAGGATGTCGACGACCATCTTCACCATGACGTAGCCGGGGTAGACCTTGCGCAGGGTGGTTTTGCGCTTGCCGGTCGGCAGAATCTCGATGGTTTCCTCCGTGGGATACTTGACCTCCAGGATCGTGTCCTGCAGGCCGAGGTTCTCCACCGACTTCTCAAGATCCTCCTTGACCTTGTTCTCGTAGCCGGAGTAGGTATGCACGACATACCATTTGGCTTCCTGACTCATATCCTCACCCGATGCTCAGGCGCTGCAACAACGAGAAACCCGTCGAGAAAACGAGGTCCAGCACGTAGATGGCGAGCGCCATGCCGAGCACGAATACGAACACCGCCAGCGTATGCGAGAACAGCTCCTTGCCGGTCAGCCACGTGAGCTTCTTGAGCTCGCCGATCATCTCGCGCAGGTAGCGGATCGGATGGAACTTGGACTCCTTCTTCGGCTTGTTCGGTTTTGCGACTTCCTTGTTAGCCATGTTGCCCTCTTTCCCGCTTACTTGGCTTCGCGGTGCAGCGTGTGCTTGCGGCAAAACCTGCAGTATTTGTTGAACTCGAGGCGGTCGGGATCGTTCTTTTTGTTCTTGAACGTGTTGTAGTTCCGCTGCTTGCACTCCGTGCAGGCCAATGTAATCTTTACGCGCATGTTCCTCGCCCTCCTAGTAGGTCAAAACATCAAAAACGAGCCCCTTTCGGGGCGCTTAAATAAGGTATCATACCCGCCGCCCAATGTCAACGGAAAATTTCGGCGCGCGGGCGGTTTTTTGCCGTAAAACGCCGCTTCCGGCCTATTCGCCCGCGACCTTGAGCGAGGAAATCAGTATGCTCGGGCTGCCGACGTGATGCATCGACAAAAACAGGTCCGCGCCGAGCCGCTCGACCGCGCCGAGGAGCGTTAAAAAGCTGCCCGCGACCGTGATCTGCGACACCGGCCGCACACGCGCGCCGCCCTCGACGAGATAGCCCTCCGCCTTGAGCGAGAAGCCGCCGGACACGGGATCGACGCCCGCGTGTTCGCCCTCGACGCCCGTGATCACAAGCCCGTCGCCAAGCAGCGCGACCAGCTCGGTAAACGGCGTTTTGCCGGGCTCGGCATAGAGCACGCTCGGCCCCGCGCTCACGGGCGCGGACGCGGACGCGCGCACGGCGTTGCCCGTAGACTCGAGGCCCACTTTCTTTGCGGTCTTGAGGTTATGCAGCAGCGTTTTTAATACGCCGTTTTCGACGACGGCCTTCGTGCGCGACGGCGTTCCCTCGGCGTCGAACGCGCGCGGCGCGGACGGATGGAACGGGTCGTCGAGTATCGTGACGCAAGGCGCGCCGATCGCCGTGTTCTCGCGGCCGGCCAGCAGCGACAGCCCCTTTTGCGTCTCCTCGGCCGAAAACATTGGCACAAACGCCGAGAGCAGGTCCGCCGCGGCGTTGTTTTTTAAAATCACGCGGTAGGCGCCGGACGGCACGGGTTTTGCGCCGAACTTGTCCGCTGCGTCCGCGACCGCCTCGCGCGCGCAGCCGGCCGCGTCGAGCGCGTCCTTGCCGCTGCGGAACGCGAACCCCGTGTGCACCTCGCCGCCCTCCGCCTCCAGCATCGGCATTACATATAAATACGAAACGGCGGCCACGCGCGAAACGTCGAGCCCTCTCGTGTTCTTGATCGCGATCGTCCTTCTTTCGTTGCCGACCGTGCACTCGACCGCGCGCTTTGCCCGCGCGTCCGCGGCGAGCGATTCGCGCTCGAGCAGGAGAGAAAGCTCGATCTTGTCGCGCACCGGCAGCCTTGCGAGCGGCGACGGCGCCTCGCCCACGGTCTCGTAGCGGCAGACGCCCTGCATCGGGTGCTCGTCCGGCACGCCGATGATCCTGGCGTTGTCCATCGCGCGCGAAACGAGCGTTTCCGCGTCCCCGAACGTCTCCGTGTACGCGTATCCGTCGCGGCCATTCAGTGTCACGCGCAGGTTCAGCCCACCGCCTACCGAGACCTCGTAGCGGTCGAAGTCGCCGTCCGCGGCGTTGACGGAAAACGACTCCGTCGAGGCGTAGTAAATCTCCGCCGCGTCGCAGCCGCGCTCGAGCGCGAGCGACAGCGCCTTGTCCATCCATTCCCTGTTCGCCATTACAGCGCACCTCCCTTGCCGCCTACGGTGATGCCGGTCACGCGGATGCGCGGCTGGCCGACGTTGACCGGAACCGAGCCGGAAATGCTCCCGCACATGCCCGCGCCCATCCACATGCGGCCGCCCACGCGGTCGATCTTGAGCAGCACCTCCGTGCCGCGGCCGACGAGCGTCGCGCCGCGCACCGGGCAGAGGATCTCGCCGTTTTTGATCCAATACCCCTCGTCCACGGCAAAGTTGAACTCGCCCGTCACCGGGTTGACCGAACCGCCGCCCATCTTTTTTGCAAACAGCCCGCGGTCGACGCCGCGGATCATCTCGTCCTCGTCGTCGCCGCCGGGGGCGATGAACGTGTTCGTCATGCGCGACGTCGGCGCCAGCCGGTAGTCCTGCCGCCGCGACGAGCCCGTGGGCGCCATGCCCATGCGCCTGCCGCCGAGCCGGTCGACCAGGTAACCGGCTAGCACGCCGTTCTCGATCAGCACGTTGCGCCTGGCGGGATGCCCCTCGTCGTCGATCGTGACCGTGCCCCACTCGTGCTCAAGCGTGCCGTCGTCCACCGCCGTCACGCAGTCCGACGCGACCTTCTGCCCGAGCTTCCCGCAGAACTCGCTCGTGCCGCGGCCGACGAACGTCGCTTCGAGGCTGTGGCCGCAGGCCTCGTGGAATATTACGCCGCCAAACCCGCCTTCGATCACGACGGGCACGTAGCCCGCGGGGCATTCCGCGGCGTGCAGCATCGTGACCGCGGTGTCCGCCGCGCGCCTGCCGGCTTCCGGCAGGTCGATCTGCGTGCGGTAGGCCTCGAACCCGCGGCAGCAGCCCGGGCCCTCGAAGCCCGTCTGCGCCTCGCCGTTTGCCATCGCGACGCACTGCACGTTCGAGCGCGTGTACGGGCGCTCGTCCGAAACGGACAGGCCCTCGGAATTATAGATCCAGATGCGGCGCACGCGGTCCAGATAGCCCGTGCAGATCTGCGACACCTCGGGCGAAACCTCCCGCGCCGCGCGGTACGCCTCCAGCATCAGCTCCACGCGCGCGTCGTTGCCGACAGCAGAAAACGGGACGGCCTGCCGCGTTTCGGTGTGCCGGTGCGGCAGGAGCGCGACCGCCGCGGGCTCGCCGCCCTTCAGCGCCGCCGCGGCGGCGCGCGCGGTTTGAATCAGGCGCTTTTCGTCGAAGTCCGACGTGTACGCATACGCGCTGCGGGTGCCCAGCAGCACGCGCACGCCCGCACCGCAGGTGCGCGACGAGACGGCGGTCTCCACCGCGCCGTCGGTCGTAAGGATGCGGTTCGCTTCGCTGTCCTCCAAAAACAGCTCCGCAAAGTCCGCCCCCTGTTCCAGCGCGGCCGTAAGCGCGCGCTCGGCAAGCTGTTGGCTGATCAAACGGTTGTACCTCCTGTTTTATGTGGAAGTTTTAGAGAACGGAGGGGATGTTGAGGGCTCCGCCCTCAAACTCCCGCTTCTTTTCTTAAAGAAAAGAAGCAAAA
>CAZKGE010000135.1:0-6275 GCA_964552065.1 uncultured Oscillospiraceae bacterium
ATGACATAGAAGCTGCTGCCGTCGGTCACGGTCACGATCCCGTTGAACGTCAGATCGCCGCCGTTTACGGTCTGCGTGACGGACGAGGGATCGACCGTGATATTGCCGCCGATCGTCGTGTCGCCTTCACTTGTGATCGCAAAGTCGACGCCGATGAGCGTCAGAGCGCCCGTAACCAGCGTTCCGGACGCGGTGATGGTCAATGTGTTGTCATCGGAGGACGTGTTCCTCAATTCGATGTCCGCCAGAGCGACGTTTAAGCCGCTGATGGTCAGGCCGTCGTCCGCTTGCGTGAAGATGCCCGTGATTTTGCCCGCGACGGTCACGTCGCCCAGGGCCGTAATCGTCGTTTTTCCGTTGGCCGCCAGCGTGCCGCTGATGGTCATGTCGCCCGCGGATTCGAGCGTTACGGTGGTGCCGCTTGCGCAATTCACGCTGCTTAGCAGAATGTCCGCCAGCGTCTTGATCGAAGCCGAGCCGTTGAGAACCGTCAGGCTTCCGAGCGATACGCTGCGAAGCTGAATGGTCAGGCTGCCCGCTTTCGCGCCGGCGCCCGTGGTGCCGACGGTTACGCCGTTGAAAGCAAGGCTGCCGTAGCCCGTGATGCGCACGGTGGACTTGACCGGCGTGCCGCCCTCCATGGTCAGCGTTACGCCGGAGGGGAGCTTGATGTAGACGTTGATCGCAATGACCGGCGTATCGGAATCCTCCGGCAAACGGAAGCGGATGTTCCCAGCGTTTACCACGATCGGATACGACTCGGAACCGAACGAACCCGTGTCGCTGCCGGCCGCCAGAATGAAATCGCCGCCCGCCGTGATGTTGACCGGCGTTACGCTCGCGTCCGCCTCATCCAGATCGAGTATGCTGCCGCCCGCGTCGTGCATGGTCAGCCTGACGTTCTGGCCCGGCGCGGCCGCGCTGATCGTGCCGATGTAATAGCTTTCGGCGCTGCCGGTCACGTCCGCGGCCTTCGAGGTGAGCACCGCGGCGCTGCTGCCGGGCAGCAGGTAGCTGCCGTCCGCATACACGGTGTAGAGCAGGGTCGTGCCGTCCGCGTCGTAGACGTCGTGCGCCAGCATGTTCTTTGCCGCGTCGGTGAAGATGCGCACAAGGTTCAGCCCGCTGTAGGAAACGGTCACGCCGGTGCTGCTGCCCGTGCTGCCGCCCGACGTTTGAGCCTTCACCCATGTGCTGCCGCTCTTATACCAGTAGGTGCCGTCCAGGGCAAGCGCCACGTTCTCGGTGATGACCTGCATGTACATGGACTGATCTGCCAGCGTTACGCCGGAGAAATTCCCGTCCGCGTCCGCGATGGTGGTCAGCAGCGCATCCTCCCAGACGCATACGCCCGTTTCAATGTTGAGGCGGAATTGTTCGGGGCCCGTGACCGCGTACACATATCCCGCAACCTCGTCCCCGGTCACCGTGTTGCCATAGGCGGTCGCTTTCAGCATCCTGGTAGCTTTTACGATGCTGACGAGCGGATTGATAAAGCACTCCCCGTTGTCGGTGGTCTTGATCACAAGCGGGCTGATGAAATACTCCCCGCCGGCGTTGGTCTTAATTCTGGCCGCCGTACGGCTCTCGGCCGCGTTCATCAAGATGGTGCCGTAGTTGATGTCGGCGAGCGAGTACACCCGCGGCGTGAAGACGAGGTGCCGCACCGTGACCGTTGCGTCCGCGGCGGACTGCACGACCTCGTTGGTCTCATCCGCGTCGGAGCCGACGATCTCCATATGGTACGACTGGCCGCCATACGCGTACGTATAATCCACATTGACGTAAATTACGCGCGAGAACTCAGGGCGCGTGGGGAACGTAGGCCACAGCCTCCAGCCGTACACGGTCGCATACCGCGAAGTCCCGTCGTCGTCCACCGCAACACGCTCGGACCAGTGGTCGAGCGCCACCGCCGTGCCGAGGCTCAGCGCAACCGCGGTATAGTGAACGGCGTTTTCGGGGGGAACACTGGAGTTGTGATAGACCACGTACTGAAATCCCATTGTGAACAGCGCTTCGGGCGCGCCGCTTGCAAAGTAACGATAGATCACACCGTCCACGTTACGTTCGATGGAATTATACTGCGGTGTGGCATTGATATTATCGATGATTTCCTCGTCCGTCGCGCCTGTGATAGCCGTTGACAAAAGCGCGCAAGTGCTGCTAGGGCTCACCGGGTGGGTATACGAAACATAACTCATGGAGCCCGTTACTGCCGAGCCGTCGTGGTTGGTGTTATATAGGTCCTCGCTCATCGTTCCCTCGGGCACCCAAACCCGTATTGATTCGTCGAAGTAGTACGTGTACAGATAAAGCGTACAGAGCGAGTAGATCGTTCCGGGAATCGCGATCGTGTAATACCTGTCTTGCCGACCGGCGAAGATCTCGACGTAATTGTAATAGTCTTTCCCTTCGATTGTTTCGATGTAATCGTATCTGGAACCGAAAAGCGTCGCGAGCGAGTTTTCATGATAGTACGCAGCCACAGAGCCAAGCGGATAGGCGCCCTGCTCCAGCGGATACAGACCCAGAAACTCCGTGACGCCGCTCTTTTGGCGCGTGACAAGCACGTAGTTGCTAACAGCGATCGTTATAAACCCTAGGTCGAAAATACCGATCAGGTTCGTCAGGTAGCTGCTTTGCGGATATACGAAATCGAAGCGATAGGTGTATCCGTCGATGTCCTGTGTAAACCAGTTCTGATCGGTCAGGGACGTCTCCTCATAGACCCCGCTTCCATTCAGCTTGAAGATGTTGTAGACGCCCTTGGAGGTGACTGTGGAATCCGCGCTGACCAGCCAGCCGCCGTCGTAATCCAGGTACCACAGATAGTCGCCCGTGTAACCCGCGCTCAGCGTGATGACGCCGGTGTCGAGGTCGAGCCGGACCAGGCCGTCCTCCAGCAGCAGCGAGTTGGTGGCCGCGTCGTACCCGTACAGGTAGGCGAGGAAATCCGCGCCGTCGCCGCCCGCGGCATAGGCCGTCACACGGGAGACGCGTCCGTCGGTGATATACAGCGTGGCGCCGTTGGGGAGGAGATAGACGGTTTCGCTGCTCGCGGTCGTCCAGTCCGAAAGCGCTTCGCTGTCGAAGGATTCGGTATACTCGGTCAGCACCGCCGTCGTGCTGTTCAGCGTGTAATACGTGCTGCTGCCGCTTGTCGCGTACAGGTACACCTTCGTACCTGCCCCCTTGTCGAGGAGATAGCCGTAGTAGACGACGCCGTTGCGGCTGAGCTCCACGCGCCGGACCGTCTCCGACTGGGACATCCTGAATTTGACCAGGTCCGTCAGGCTCAGCGTGATGCCATCGGTCTCCACCATGTCGGACGTCAACTGGAACACGCCCGGCACGCACATCACATACGACGAGCCCGCGGCGGTATAGACGAGCCGCATGGCGACCGGCAGGTCGATGTTCACGCTGCCGCCGGCCGACGTGATGTTGCTGAGCCTTAGGCTCCCGGGAACCGCGCCCGTCCCGACGGTCGCCGGGAGGGTCGCCACAAGCTCGATGTCCACGATCGTGAGCTGCACGTTGATGTCGCCCGAGGCCGTGATGGTCACGGCGGGATCGACGAACGTGCCCGTGCTCACCTCATAGGCGTTGAGGTAGACCGGGAGGGGCGAGAGCGCTCCCCCGACCGTTGCCGCGCCGCTTATGGTCAGCGCGTTTGCCCAGATCGGCGCGACCCTCGGCTCGCCTGCGGCCAGGCCGCGGATCACGGGGTCACCGGTCAGCGCGCCGCCGGTCTCCCCCACCCACTCGATGGCGACCGAACCGTTCTCGTTGGCGATCAGGCCGCCGAGCCGGATGTTGCCCGCGCCGTAACGGGTGATGGTGATGACGGGCGTCTTGCTTTCGCTCACCGCCAGCACGTTTGCCGAGGTGTTGTATACGAGCGCCTTGATGACGTCCTCGTTGTAGATGTCGATCATGCCGATCGTGATCTCCGCGCCGTCGGTCCGATGGATCGTGATCGTCACATACGGCACGTACTGCACGGCGTAGACCTTCGTCGAAGCGGTCAGCGTTACGCCGCGGACCGTCAACGTGCCGCCGAAGTTATTGGACAGCGTCGGTATCGTGGTGCCGAAGGACGTTCCGTTGTAGTCCTCCTTCAGGCCCACGCTGCGCGCGGTGTTGTCCGCCGCAATGTCGAGCGCGATGCCCGCCGCCGCGTCGCCGATATGGTAGGTGGCAGATTGAATCGTTCCCGAAACGGGCCGCGTAAAGTACGCGTCCTCGTAGACGTCCTTCTTGGCCAGCGCGCGCCGCACGCCGGTGGCCCGGATATTGACGCGGCCGGCGAATTTCGCCAGCGTGCCGACCACGTCGTCGCCCACGATGTCGGTGTCGCCCGTAAACTCGATCGAGGACTTGCCCTTGCCGGAAACCCTGGAACGGGACATTACGTAGCCAAACAGGCCCGTCACGCGGGAGTAGGAGATGGCGGCGATGTGGTCCCCGCGGCTCGTCGGCGTGGAGTTGGAAACGAGGTTCATGTCGTCATAGGCCGCGATATACGCGTTGCCGGCGTTGAGCTCGGTATAGATATTCGCCGTGACGTAGGCGTAGACCGTCGCCTCCGCGTAGAGGCCGGAGCTCTGGCCGCGGCAGTTGGATTCGACGTCGAGCGCGCCCATCGTGACGCTGATGTTGACGTCCTTGCCCGTGATTCTCGCCTGCGCGGTGCCCGTTGTGCCGATGTTGACCTTGACGGTATTGTTGCTGGTGACGTTGGTCGTTACATCCGTATCCGCGCCGAGTCCAAGCCCGGAGAAATCGAGATAGGCGGCGTTGCTCTTGTTGCCGCCGGTGGCTGTGATTCTGATTACCCCAAACGTATTGGTGATCGTCGCGCCGCCGGAGATGTTCACCTGCGTCGTGCCGTTGAAAATATTTTTTACCTCGCCGTCGACGAGTGTGACCGCGCCGCCCGCTCCGCCTTTGACCGTGGCATAGATATTGTCACTCTGCCCGGAGAGCGCGAGTATGGTCAGCGTGCCGTAGTCCGCGCGGATAAGGGCCGCCTCGCCGATATTGATGTTGACATTGCGGGTCAGGTTGTTGAAGGCCTGCACCGTCGAGCCGGCGAAGAAGATGCCCACGTTCGTGCTGCCAGACCTGGCGTACTGGTACGCGTCGGAGTCGGTATGGATATAGACCGAGCCCATGGCGTCGATCGTGCCGCCCACCGTGACGGTGACCGCCTGGTTGCCGTTGTTCTCGGCGTAGGAGTTGTTCGAGTTGCCCAGGAAGCTGATGCTCGTGCCGTCGAGGCTCTCGTATTCGCGCAGGTAATCGTGCGCGTAGATCTCGACGTCGCCGTTCTTGGTCGTCGTTCTCACGCTTGCGCCCGAATAGACGCCGGCCTCGGTGAGCATGTACGCGTAGCTCTTCAGGGACGCGTTGCTCACTTCGACGGCGCTGATGTTGAGCTTGTTTAACGTCTGCATCTGCACGTCGCCCGCGTTATACGCGGTGATGGCGACCTTGCCGCTTGCTATGATGTTCGCGCCGTCGCCGATATACGCCTTGACGGTGTTTTGGGCGGAGCCGTCCGCAGAGCCGATCGCCGCAACGCCCTGCAGCGTATTGACATTGACAATGGTCACCGAGCCGGGGACGCCGCCGTAGGTGCGGCTCTTGGTGCTGCCCTTGGCGTCGACGGTGACGCTTGCAGCGTCGATGACCGCGCCGGTGATGTTGGCGACGGTGGTGTCGCAGGACACGGCCTCCGCATACAGATTGCCGACGGCCACAATGCCTACGCTGAACGCGCCGACGCTTTCGGCGTTCGCCTTCGAGCTGGTGGAGGCGAGGACCTTGACGTCGCCGGTGGTTTGGATGCCGCCGCCGGTGATGGAGGCGATGTTGTTGACGTAGCTGTACGCGTAAGCATTGTTTACGTCTACTCCAACGAGGCTGATGCTGGTGCCGCCGGAAGAGCCCACGCGCGCGCTGGAGAGGACGGGCGCGCTCGCGCTGCCCACGTCGGACTGCAACTTGACGCTGCCGCCGCTGTCCATCACAAGATGGGTACCGCCAATATTCGCGCGCTGCGCAATCTGCATCGTGGCCGTCGCCGTGCTGCTGTCGACCTTGACGCCGCTTACGGTCATCCGCGAGCCGAATATGGTGGCCTCCGCGCTGGTCGCCCCCGAGGCCGTGATGTTGACGTCGCCGCTGGAAACATGGAGCGTGCCGTTTCCGCCGTTGACGCCGGCGCGCAGTCCCACGTCCGAATTGTAGCGCTCAAGCGTGTCCCC
>CAZKGE010000136.1:0-6170 GCA_964552065.1 uncultured Oscillospiraceae bacterium
CGACGATGCCGTCGATGCGCGTCACGGTGCGCGCGCTGCGCGCGGCCTGCGAGGGCCGGCCGGTCAAGATCATGGTCGGCGGCGCGCCGGTGACGCAAAGCTACTGCGACGAGATCGGCGCGGATGCCTACGCGCCCGACGCGGCCTCCGCAGCGGTCAAGGCCAAAGAACTCGTCGCGTAACGGGTATGGCGGAGCGCGATTTGGTCACGATTCATATCCTGCCGTCCGCCCGCCCCGTTTCAGCCGAAGCGGGCGAGACGCTTCTTTCGGCGCTGCGCCGCGCGGGCGTGTCTATCGACGCGTCCTGCGGCGGCAGCGGCACCTGCGGCAAATGCGCGGTCGTGATTGTCGATGGAAGCCACGAGGAGACCGTTCTGGCCTGCCGCTTCCGAATCGACCGCGATATGGCCGTGCGCATGCCGGAGGCGGCGGTGGGCGGCGATAAGATTTGGGCGCGTGAAGGCGCGCGGGATGAGGGGTTTGGTTTTGGCGAATCCGGCGCCGCAGCCGCGACGCGCGCGGACGCGCGGGATGGGAGTTCCATCAGCTCAACCTCTGGTAGTAGTTGTCCGGCCGCGACGCGCGCGGACGCGCGGGATGAGAGCCTTGATTTTGGCGCGAGGGACGAAGCCATGCGAGAACGGCCGGAGACGGTCAGGTCGCGGCATAAAACTCACGCGGGCGCCGCATTTGATGCCCACGCGCAAACCTTGGCTGGGGGCCCCCAAGCAACGTACCCTGCCGCGCCGACGCGCGGCGCACAGATCTTGGCCGGTGCGCGGACGACCGGTTCCTCCGTTCCCACCGCGAAGCGGCCGTACGCGGGCGGACCAGCGACCGACCTGCGGCTCGCGTTCGACATCGGCACGACGACCATCGCGGGCTATCTGCTCGACGCCGGGTCCGGCGCGGCGCTCGCCGCGCTGTCCGCGCCGAATCCGCAGCGCGCCTACGGCGCGGACGTGATCTCGCGCTGCGCGTATGCGGCGGAGCACGGCGCGTCGACGCTGACGCAGAGCGTGCGCGGCGCGCTGAACGAGCTTACGCAGGAGCTGTGCCGCTCGGCGGGCGCGGAGCCTGACCAAATCTCGGCCGCGTGCGCCGTCGGCAACACGTGCATGCACCACCTGTTCCTTGGGCTCTCCCCCGCGCCGCTCGCGGCCGCGCCCTACCGCCCGGCCGTGACCGGCCCGTTCGTGCTGGACGCCGCCCTGTTCGGGCTGACCCTCGGCCGCGGCGCGCGGCTGATCGTTCCGCCCGTAATCGCGGGCTTTGTGGGCTCCGACACGGTCGGCTGCCTCGTGGCGAGCGATTTCGACCGGTTCGACGGCGCGGCGTTTATCGTCGACGTCGGCACAAACGGCGAGCTCGCGCTCTCGGCAAACGGCCGCAGGGCCGCCTGCTCCGCCGCCGCGGGCCCGGCATTCGAGGGCGCGAATATCCGCTGCGGCATGCGCGCCACATGCGGCGCGATCCGCGAGGTTACGATCGCGGACGGCGACATCGCCGTCTCGACCGTCGGCGGCGAAAGATCCGTGGGTATCTGCGGCTCCGGACTGATCGACGCAATCGCCTGTATGCTCGACCTCGGTGTGCTCGACGCTTCGGGGCGCATCCTGCCCGCGGCCGCGCTGCCGGATACGGTACCGCCAGCCGTCGCAAAACGTCTGGTCGAGCGCGACGGCAAGCCCGCGTTCCTGCTCGCCGAAACCGGCGCGGACGGCGTATACGTCGGCCAGGCGGACGTGCGCGAGCTGCAGCTTGCAAAGGCCGCCATCGCCGCGGGCATCGCGCTTTTGATAAAGCATTTGTGCGTCTCCACCGATCAGATTCGCCGCGTGCTGCTTGCAGGCGCGTTCGGCAACGCGCTCTCCCCAAAAAGCGCCGCGCGCGTCGGCCTGATCCCGCGGGAGCTGCTCGACCGCGCCGAACCCGTCGGCAACGCGGCCGGCGTCGGCGCCTGCCAAATCGCGCTCGACCAGCGTGCGTTTCTCCGCGCCGCGCAGCTTGCCCGCACGACGGAGCACCTCGAGCTGTCCGGACACCCCGCGTTCGAGGACACGTTCGTGGATTCGCTTGCGTTCCCGGAGGGCGGCGCCGTATGACGGACGAACGCGCGGCCCTCGCCGTACGCCTCGCGCGCGAAGCGGGCTTTACTGCGTGCCTTGCCCGCACGACGGAGCGCCTCGAGCTGTCCGGACACCCCGCGTTTGAGGACACGTTCGTGGATTCGCTTGCGTTCCCGGAGGGCGGCGCCGTATGACGGACGAACGCGCGGCCCTCGCCGTACGCCTCGCGCGCGAAGCAGGCTTTGAGGATGCGGCCATGTTTTCAACGGCGGAGATCAAGCTGCACGAGAGCGTGCGCGCGTACTGCGCCGAGAACCTCTGCGATCAATACGGCAAGCGCTGGGCCTGTCCGCCGTACTGCGGCACGCTTACGGAATGCGGCGACCGTATCCGCAAATACGCGCTCGGCGTCGCCGCCGTGACCGAGGCGGCCATCGCATACCCGCACGACATTGAGGGCATGCGCACGGCCGAGGAAACGCACCACGCGCGCCTCTTTGCCTGGCGCAGTGCGGCGGCCGCCGCGTTCCCGGACTTTCTGATGCTCGGCGCGGGCGCGTGCAAACTGTGCACGGACTGCACCTGCCCGGACGCGCCGTGCCGCTATCCGGACCGCATGCTGGTCTCCATGGAGGCCAGCGGCATGATCGTAAGGGATCTGCTCGCCCGCTGCGGGCTTCCGTATCACACCGGCGGCGACAGACTCACGTTCGCGGGCTGCCTGCTGCTGCCCGCCGCGCTGCAATAATGATCCGGCGGACCGCGGCCGCGCCGCAGCCATCCGGAGGGAGGTCAACATGACAAAGATCGCGGAAATTCTCAAAACGAAGCGCACGCTGTCGCTCGAGGTGTTCCCGCCCAAGGCGGACCAGCCGCTCGAGCCGCTGCTCGACACGCTGGAACGCATGTACGGACTGGGCCCGGACTTTATCTCCTGCACCTGCGGCGCGGGCGGCACGAACGTCGGCCGCAGCCTCGAGATCTGCGGCGCGATCCATAAAAGCGGCCGGACCGAAGCGCTCGCGCACGTCACGTGCATCGGCAACACGCGCGCGGACATCCTGTCCCGCCTCGGCGAATACCGCGCCGAGGGGATCGAGAACTTCCTCGCGCTGCGCGGCGACCTGCCTGCGGGCTGGGAGGGCACGAGCGGCGATTTTGCGCACGCCGACGGCCTTCTGCGCTTTATCGAACGCGAACGCCCCGGCCTCTGCCTCGCGGCGGCGTGCTACCCGGAAAAGCACCTGCGCGCCGAATCGTTCGACGAGGACATCCGGCGCCTTAGAGGCAAGCAGGACGCGGGCGCGCGGTTTTTGATCTCGCAGCTGTGCCATGACGCGACCGCGTTCGAGCGCTTCCTCGAGCGCATCCGCAAGGCGGGCGTGACGCTGCCCGTCGTGGCGGGCGTAATGCCCGTGCTGAACAAGGACGGCATCGTTCGCATGACGCTGTTCAACGGCTGCTCGATCCCGCGCGAGCTTTCCGAGGTAATCGGCCGCTACGGCGCGGACCCGGACGACTTTAAGCAGGCGGGCAAGGAATACACCGTGCGCCAGCTCGAAAAATTTTCGCGGCTCGACGTCGCCGGCATCCACCTGTACACGCTGAACAAATACCCGGACGTGGCCGACATCGTGGGGGCCGCGCGCCTGGGGTAACCCGCACCGCCCCGCCGGCCTTGGGTTTGTCCGCCCGGCCGCCGGATTCGGGATTGGCAGAACGCTAAAAATCCCGTATCCTGTATGAATCGGACAGTAGAGTAGACATTGCGCGTTAAGTGACCGGCGGATGGGAAGTCGCCCCGGTACGAAAGGGAAACCTGCGGTGCAATGTCGCGTCCGCTACTGCATCAAGGCCCGTTCCTTTTTGCAGCCGCCCTGCGCTTAATGAAGGAGGCAGCAAACCATGAAAAAGATCGACACCCGCGCCCTCGTCCTGCTCGCGTCGCTCGCGGCGCTGCAGGTCGTGTTCTCCAAGTTCCTCATGATCCAGGCACCGCCGTCGGTGCGCTTCTCGGTCGACAGCACGCCGCTGATCCTCACCGGGCTGTGGTACGGCCCCGTCGCGGGCGCGCTCGTGGGCACGCTCTCCGACATGCTCGGCACGGTCCTGTTCCCGACGGCGGGCGCGTGGTACCCGCCGCTGACCGCCGCGTTTCTGCTCATCGGCCTTCTTTCGGGCCTGCTCGGCCGCTATATCATTAAAAAGCGGACGCTGCCCGCGGTCGCGGGAATCGTCGTGATTACGGAGGCAATCGCCTCGTTGATCGTGAAGTCCGCCGCCCTCTCGGCCCTGCGCGGCATCCCCTTCCCCATCCAGCTCGCGGCGCGTGCGCTCCCCGTCGCCGTCAACACGATCGCGAACGTCACGCTCGTGTACGCGCTGGACCGGACGCTGGCCGGCAGGCTGAACCAGCGCCCCGCGCGCGCCGCGGCCGTATCTGCCGCCCCGGACCAAACCGGCATGAGCTACGACGAGGCGCTCGCGTTCATCCACAGCGTGGACTGGCGCGGCACGGTGTTCGGCCTGGAACGGATCGGGGCGGTGCTGAAAGAGCTCGGGAACCCGGAAAAAACGCTGAAGTTCGTCCACGTCGCGGGCACGAACGGCAAGGGCTCTACCGCGGCAATGACGGCCTCGGTCCTGCAATCGGCGGGCTATCGCACGGGACTGTACATCTCCCCGTACATCAACCGCTTCAACGAGCGCATCCAGATCGACGGCAAACCGATACCGGACGCGGACCTGGCGCGCTGGGCCGCGCGCATCCGTTTGATCGCCAAGGGCATGGCCGATCCGCCGACGGAGTTTGAGGCCGTCACGGCGCTGGGCCTTGCATATTTTGCCGAGCAACGCTGCGATATCGTCGTGCTCGAGGTCGGCTTGGGCGGCCGGCTCGACGCCACGAACGTCATCCCCGTGCCGGAGGTGGCGGTGATTACCCGCATCGGCCTCGACCACACGAAGACGCTCGGCGGCACGATCGAGAAGATCGCGTTCGAGAAGGCGGGCGTCATCAAGGAGGGCGGCGACGTCGTGATATACGGCGGCGACACCGAGGCCGACCCGGTGTTCGAGCGCGCGTGCGCCGAGCGGCGCGCGACGCTCGCCAAAACGGACTTTTCGCGCATCCGGAACGTCGTCGCCGACCTCGACCGGCTGCGGTTCGATTTTCTGCCGTACGAGGGGCTCGAGCTGCGCCTCGTCGGCCTGTATCAGCCGTTTAACGCGGCCGTGGCGCTGACCGCGGTCGAGCGGCTGATCGAGCGCGGCTGGCGCATCGGCGAGGAGCATATCCGGCAGGGCCTTCAGCAAACGCGCTGGCCCGCGCGCTTCGAGGTGCTTTCTCGCGATCCCGTCGTAATCGTCGACGGCGGCCACAACCCGCAGGGCGTGCGCGCGGCCATCGAGAGCCTGGCGGCTTATTTCCCGGGCAGGAAGATCACGTTCGTGCTCGGCGTCATGGCCGACAAGGCCGTGGCCGAGATGCTCGATTTAATCATGCCTGCGGCCGAACGGATTATCGCCGTGACGCCCGACAACCCACGCGCGCTGCCGGCGGCGGAGCTTGCCGCCATGCTGGCCGCCCGCGGGGCAGCCGCCGAGGCCGCGCCGAGCGTCGAGTCCGGCCTGCGCCGCGCCATCGAGCTTGCCGGGCCCGACGGCGTCGTCTGCGCGCTGGGCTCTCTGTATATGTCCGGCGCGGTGCGCGGCTGCTTTTTCACATGATGCCGCGCAAAATTGCCCGAATCCGGGCATTCTATGCGGTAGAGCCATGGATCGGCGGAATCGGGCGCCGGAGGGGATGAAAATGGCCGAAACAAAACGGATTGACTGCCCTTGCTGCGGGAAAACGAAGGTCGGCGAGTACGAGTTTTGCGAAGCCTGTGGCTGGCAAAACGATCCGGTGCAGCTTTTCAATCCGAAGATCAGAGGCGCGAATCAAATGACGATTGAAGAAGCGCGGCAGGCTTACGCCGAAGGAGGACCCGTAAAATGACCGTCAGGCACAACCGGGGCGGGCTTTTCAATACCAGTAAGGAGAGCGGGACATGAGCGTATCCCCCGACATTGAGATTGCGCAGGCGGCGGACCTTTG
>CAZKGE010000137.1:0-3734 GCA_964552065.1 uncultured Oscillospiraceae bacterium
CTACGGAAAGAACCCGATTTTAGTTCTCTGAAATCGGGTTCTTTGACAGGCTGAAACCCGCGGACAAAGCCGCGGGTTTTCTGGCCCTTTTACCCATTCAGTTTTTCGGCCGCCCGCAATACCGCGTCGACGATCGGCTGATAGCCTGTGCAGCGGCAGAGGTTGCCCGCGAGCGCGCGGCGGACCGCATCCTCGTCCGGCAATGGGTCATGGACAAGCAGCGCATACGCGGAGAGCAGCATGCCCGGCGTGCAAAAACCGCACTGGACCGCCCCGCAGGCCAAAAATGCGTCCTGCAGCGCGGCGCCGACGCGCGTTCCCGCCAAGCCCTCCGCCGTCAGCACGTCGGTCCCGCTCAGCTGCATGGCAGGCGTTAAGCAGGCGTTCATTGCAAGATCGCCGACCACGATGGTGCACGCGCCGCATTCGCCCACGCCGCAGCCGTCCTTCGTGCCGGTCAGGCCGAGGTCCTCGCGCAGGATGTCCAGCGCGCGGCAGGCAGGATCGATCGCGAGCGCCCGCCGCTCGCCGTTTACCGTAAACTCAATGCGCTCGAGCTGCATATTCGTCCCTCATTTCGGTCAAAAGCCGCGTGATCGCCAGCCGGCAGACGGGCTGCTTATATTGCGTGGAAGCGCGCCTGCCCGCAATCTGCGGCAGCGTGTCCGAGAACGCCTCCGCGAGCCGCCCGATCTCCGCCGCGTCCAACGGCCGGTCGATCGCCGAAGCTTCTATCTCGGCAAAGCGCATTGGCCGCTGAAACGCCGCGCCGATCGCCACGCGTAGCCCGCGCACGGCAGCATCCCCCGAAAGCTCCAGCACCATCGACAGCGTGAGCCGCGAGATCGACATCGCGCTGCGCCTTCCCACTTTATAGAAGCGCCAGAGCGCGTCCGGCATTATCTTCGGGATGCGGAACGCACGGATAAATTCCCTGTTCATAAGCGCGGTCCTGCCGGGCCCCTGTACCAGGTCCAAGAACCGCAGCTCGCGGCGCGCGCCCAGCCGGTCTAGAATCACCGTTGCGTCGAGCGCGGCAAGCGGCCCCTGCGTATCGCCCGCAGGCGACGCGTTGGCGACGTTCCCGCCGATCGTCGCGCGGTTGCGCAGCTGTTCCGCGCCGATCTGCCCGGCGGCCGCCACAAGCAGCGGCGCATGCGTCCGGATGAGCGCCGACCGGGCAATTTCCGTAAACGTCGCGGTTGCGCCGACGATTACGGACTCCCCCTCCTCGCGGATCTCCTTCAGCGCGGACAGCGCGGTCAGGTCGACCGCCGCACGCCCGGAAAAACCATCCCCTGTCCGCGCCTGCACGAGCACGTCCGTCGCGCCCGCGACGAAGAGGACGGGCAACGTCTCCGCGCCCAGCGTCCGGTAGAGTTCCGCCTCATCCGCGGGCCGCTGATAGGATGCCACGTTCATCGCCGCTCGCCTCCCACGCACTCGGGATGCGCGGCAAAGAACACCGTTTCGAGGTCCGCGGGCATCCGCCGGATTGCGCCCGCGTCGCCTAAAGCCATGTTCACCGCCGCGAGGACCGCCGCGCAGGACGGCTCCATCGCTGGCTCGCCGAGGCTCTTGCCGCCGAACGGGCCCGCGCCGTCGGGGTTCTCGATAAACGAGATGCGCATGCCGCCCACGTCCGCGGCCGTCGGGATCAGGTACGTGTCGTAATTCATGTTCTTCACTTCGCCCGTGCCGCCGTCGAGTTCCACGCGCTCCATCAGCGCCATGCCCACGCCCATGACGAGGCCGCCGCTGACCTGGCCCGCCGCCATCTGCGGATGGATCACGCGCCCCGCGTCGTGACAGGCGGATAGATTTAGAAGCCGCGTCTTGCCGGTCTCCGTGTCCACCTCGACCTCCGCGGCCTGCGCGGAATAGGTGTAGGAGATGTACGCCTCGCCCTGTCCGCGCGCATGGTCCCAGTTGAGTTGCCGCACGGCATATTCGCCGGTGCTGTCCGGCTCGAGGCCGCGCGCGGCAAACCGCTCGCAGATCGCCCGGTACGGGTATTGCCGCCCGCCCGCCTGTACGCGGCCGTCGGCAAAGAGCACCTGTTCCGCCGGCACGTCCAGTATGTCCGCGACCGCCACAGTAAGGTTTTGCACGCACGCGAGAATGGCGTTGCCGCCGATAAACGTGCCGCGACTGGCCCCCGCCGCGCCGGTGTCCGGGTTCTCCGCGGTCTCCGGCATCATATGGCGGACGCTTGCAAGCGGCAGTCCCAGCGCGTCCGCGGCAATCTGCGTCAAAGCCGTGCCGGAACCCTGTCCCATATCCATCATCGGGCAGAACAGCTGCGCCGTCCCGTCCGCAAGCAGCCGGATGCGCGCGCGGCCGACGTCCGGCGCGTCCGCGCCGAAGCTGACGCCGCGCAAGCTGCACGCGATGCCGACGCCGCGGCGGAAGCGCCCGGCCTGCGTGCGCCCGTAAGCTAAAAACTTTTCGGCAAAACCAATGCCGCTTGCGGCGCGCTCCGCCACGTCCAGGCTGCTCACCGCGCCGAAGTTCAGCACATGGCCGGTCGCGGTGCTGTCGCCGGGCCGGAGCAGGTTTTTCTGCCGCAGCGCAAGCGGGGACAGGCCGAGCTTCTGCGCCAGTTCGTTCATCGCCGATTCCATAGCAAAGATCGCCTGCGGCGTGCCGAAGCCGCGCATCGCGCCGCAGGGGACGTTGTTCGTCATGACGGCGCGCGTATCGTACCGCACGTTCGGAATCCGGTACGGACCGTGCCCGCAGGTGACGGTTTTCCATGCCACGATGGGGCTCTCGTTGACGTACGCGCCGCCGTCCATGCGCGCGTCGATGCTAAGCGCGGTCAGTTCGCCGGTACTCTTTGCGCCGAGGCGCACGTGGAAACGGATGCCGTGCCGCTTGTGCCGCTGCTCCATGGACTCCTCGCGCGAGAGCAGGTACCGCACCGGCCGCCCGAGCGCCCTTGCCGCGGCGGCCGCGCGCGCAGCCATGGCGGCAATGATCTCGACCTTGCCGCCGAAGCTCCCGCCGAGCGCGTCCGGGCGGACAACAACGCGTTCGAGCGGCAGCGAGAGCGCGTCCGCGACCACCTGCCGCGTGTAGAACGGGTGCTGCATCGAGCCGCGGATCTCCAGCTTATCGCCGCCGCGCGGGATGGCCAGCACGACGTCCGGCTCGAGATAGGCGTGCTCAACGCGGCTCGTCTCGTACACCGCGTCGATCACCGCGTCCGCCTCGGCAAAGCCGCGCTCCGGGTCGCCTTTTGTCAGGTGCACGTGCGAGCAGATATTGTCCGGATACGCCTCGTTTACGACCGCGCGCGCCAGAAGCGCCTCGTCCATGCTAAGCACCGCTGGCAGCGGGGTCAGCTCGGCGCGCACAAGGGCGGCGCCGCGCCTTGCCGCCGAAATCGACTCGGCCACGACGAGCGCGACGACGTCGCCCGCGTATTTCACTTCGCTTTCCGGAAATATCGGTTCGTCCGGCGTCATCATGCCGAACGTGCGCCTGCCCGGCAGATCGGCCGCGGAGAACACGCCGAGCACGCCGGGAACGGCAAGGCAGGCCGCCGTATCGAGCGCGGAAAAGCGCGCGTGCGGCACCCGAAAACTGACGCCGCAGGCATGCGCCATGCCAGGAAGGCGGATATCCGCGCCGTAGCGCGCCTCGCCGGTCAACTTTCCCCTTCCGTCGAGCCGGACGGGCGAGGTATGAATCTCTCTTATCTGCATCGCTGGCTCCCATCCGTCCGCGCC
>CAZKGE010000137.1:3834-6151 GCA_964552065.1 uncultured Oscillospiraceae bacterium
CGGGCGAGGTATGAATCTCTCTTATCTGCATCGCTGGCTCCCATCCGTCCGCGCCCGCAGCCTGTTCCACCCCGCCTGCGCGCATCGGCTATTCGCCCATCAAAAACAGCAGATCGTCAAGCTGCTTGTTGCTGGCAAAATCCCCGCGCTCCTTGATCGCGCTGAGCACGCGGATGCATTTTTTCAGCAGCACGAGTTTGCCCTGTTTCGTATAAACGTATCGCACGCCCTCGATATAGCGCGGGCTGCCCTGATACACCAGCTGTCCAAAGTCCAGGCAGGCCGGCACGGCGTCGTACCCGCGCTCCTTTCGGAACGCCAAAAGCGCCTTGTTGAGCGCATACACCTTGCGCGACGAGAGGATCATCAGGTTCTCGCGGTCCATCATGTACCAGACGATGCTCCAGCCGGAGGAAAAATAGTCCAGCTGCTCGAGGTCGCGGTTCTTGATGTGGTCGCAGTTGCGCCTGAGCGTATTGAGCAGCTCGCGCTCGCGGTAGAGCCGCTCGACGACCTTCTGGTTCCCCTGCCGCACGCCGCGGCAATAGTACACGCCGCCCCAATCCATCGCGACGCGGACCACCTCGAAGCAGAGCTCCTCGTCGCCGTCCGAGAGCGCTTTTTGCAGCACGCCGCTTAGCAGCACCTGCATCCGAAGGTTCGATTCCAGGCTCTCCCCCGACACGAGCGACGGGTCCAGCCAGGAGACCCAGTTCTCCGAATCCAGCGAATATTTGCAGCGGAATTCCGCGCCGTCGTATTTTTTCAGATCCGCGTTGAGAAAGTCGATGAACTCGCGGAATATCCGCTCCGTCCTCTTCGGGGAAAACGCGGCCTTCTTGCGCGGTTTATACGGCCGGATCTGCTTGGGCAGCGGGAGCTTCGCGCTCTCAATCAGCCGCTGCGCCTTTTCGGCGCTCTGCTTGCCGCTCTTGAGCAGCAGAAACAGCCCCGCGTTCTGCAAAAACGTCCCGACCGCGACGCCGCCATCCAGCGCGGCCTCCTCGAACAGTGCGGCGCATTCGTCGTCCAACCGGACCGTAATCTCCTTGGGCATCTCGACCGTTCCATCTTTCCCGATGCGGCGCGCGGCTCGTCTTTCGTAAACCGCGCCCGCACCCGCATTCAATCGCTTCGCTACAAATCTTCTTTTTAAGTGTATACCAAACAAAAAACCTGATCAATACGCCTCGGGCCGGAAAGCCCTCCGCCGCCGTTGACGGGCTGCTTCGTCACGAGAACCGCAGGCCGCCCTCGAATGCCGTCAGCCTGCCTGCCTGCCCGGCCAGTTCCTCGCGGATTGCCTCGGGGGAAACCGGGAACCCTTTCGCGCTTGCGCAGAGCACGCCGAGTAAAAAATACCCTTCGCTCTCCGCGTCGGCCCCGCAATCCTCGGCTCCCTTCGCCGCGTCGACGCGAAGAACGGCCGCGCCGCGCTGCTCGACGGCGTCCAACCAGTCGTCGCGGCGCGCGTCGCGCTTGCCCGTGACAAGCTCCTCGATGGTTGGCGTCTCCGCCGCGTTGAGCAGCAAAAGACCGTCCTTCTTTAAAAGCCACGCCGCGTTCATCACGCCGTCGAGAGGTTCGAGCGCGAGCACCGCGTCCGCGTCCCCGGGCGTAATGAACGACGCCGCGCCGGAACTGTTGAAGCGCAGGTCGCAGGTGATAGGCCCGAGCCGCATCGCCGAACGCGGCCGGTCGATCACGCTGACGCCGAGCCCCTGCCGGGCCGCCGCGCGCGCGATGAGCGTCGAAAGCCCGACCACGCCCTGTCCGCCGACGCCGGCGACACGTAGATCAAATCGTTGCCCGTCCATTTATTCCACCTCCGAAATCCGGATCGCGCCCTCGGGGCAAACCTTGCCGCAGAGCCCGCAGGCCGAGCACAGCGCCGCAGAAACAACAGGTTTTGCCGCGTTACCCTTCTCCCGATAGCCCGGCCAGAAGATGGCGGAGCAGAACAGCTCCATGCACTTGCCGCAGCGCGTGCACTTCCGCGCGTCGACCGCCGCCGTGCGCTTTTGCAGCTTCTGCGCTTTCTCCGCATGCAGGCGGTTGAGCACGCAGGGTTCCTCCACGACTAGGACCGCGGGTTTTTTCGCGTCGAGCGCCTCCAGGATGGCGTCCGTCATTTCACCCGCGCGCAGCGGCCGCACGCTTTTGACAAACGGCGCGCCCATGCTGCGGCAGAGCCCCGCAAGATCGACGCGCGGCACGCCGCGGCCGGCAACGTTGCTGCCCGTGCAGCCGGTCGGCTGCAATCCGGTGTTGCCCAGGGTGCCGTTGTCCAGCAGGATGACCACAATATTCGCCTCGT
>CAZKGE010000138.1:0-6031 GCA_964552065.1 uncultured Oscillospiraceae bacterium
AGCGCCGTCCCCGTCCCCCCGTCCCCCGTCCCCACCAACAAACCGGCAGATTTGTCAAATATAGACTGTCGCTGCGATCCGCTCATTTTCGCGCTGCCGACGCATACTAGATGCGATGGATACGGGTGCGATTGTGACATTGCTGGTGGAGGCGCTGCTGATTGGCGGCATACTGCTGTTTGCGTGGCGTCAGCGGCGCAGGACGGCGGAGCCGGCGCTTGCGGTCAAGCCGCGGCAGGGGGCGCAGGAGGTGGAGAAGCTGCGCAGACTGCGCGAGCGGCACTTAAACGAGCCGCTGTCGGAGCTGTCGCGGCCGGCCAGATTGGAGGACATCGTAGGGCAGCAGGAGGGCATCCGCGCGCTGCGCGCGGCGCTGTGCGGCCCGAACCCGCAGCACGTGATCCTGTACGGCCCGCCGGGGGTGGGCAAGACGTGCGCGGCGCGGCTGGTGCTGGAAGAGGCGAAGACGCGGCCGGACTCGCCGTTTACGGAGCAGTCGGAGTTTGTCGAGATGGACGCGACGTGCATCCGCTTCGACGAGCGCGCGATCGCGGACCCCTTGATCGGCTCCGTTCACGACCCGATCTACCAGGGCGCGGGGGCGCTGGGCAGCCGCGGGGTGCCGCAGCCCAAGCCGGGCGCGGTCACGCGCGCGCACTGCGGCGTGCTGTTTTTAGACGAGATCGGGGAGCTGCACCCGATGCAGATGAACAAGCTTTTAAAGGTGCTCGAGGACCGGCGCGTGCGGTTCGAGAGCGCGTACTACTCCCCGGACAACGCGGGCATCCCGGCGCACATCCACGACATATTCGAAAACGGCCTGCCGGCGGACTTCCGCTTGATCGGCGCGACGACGCGCCCGCCGGAGGAGCTGCCCGCGGCGCTGCGGTCGCGGTGTCTGGAGCTGCATTTCCGCACGCTTTCGGCGGCGGAGCTTGTCCGCATCGCCGAAGGCGCGGCGCTGCGCGCGGGGTTCGCGCTCCCGGAGGCTGCGGCCGAGCAATGCGCAAAATACGCGCAGTCCGGCCGCGACGCGGTGAACATCGTGCAGCTGGCGGCGGGGCTGGCGTACAACGAGGGCCGCGGTGAGATCCGCACGTCGGACGTTTCCTGGGTGGCGCGCACGTGCAACTACGCGCCGCGGCCAGAGAAGAAGCTGCCGCCGACGGCGCGCGTGGGCGTGGTTGCCATGCTGGCGGTCGCGGGCGCGGACACGGGGATTGCGCTCGAGCTCGAATGCGTCGTCAAAAAATCCCGCCATCCGCGGCTCGTGCTCAGCGGCATCGTGGAGACGGAGGAGCTCGAGCAAAAGAACAGGCGGCTGACGAAGCAGAGCACCGCGCGCTGCTCGGCGGAGAACGTGCTCACGAGCGTCGGCACAATGCTCGGCATCGATTTTTCGGAGCTGGACGTGCGCTTCAACATCCCGGGCGCGCCGCCGACGGACGGCCCGTCCGCGGGAATCGCGCTGGCGATCGCGCTCCTCAGCGCGGTGCGCGGCAAGCCCCCGCACGCGCAGCTCGCGGCGACAGGCGAGGTCACGATCCACGGCGACGTGCGCGCGGTCGGCGGCGTGCGCGAGAAGGTGTCGGCCGCCGCCGAGGCGGGCGCGAAGATCGTGATCATTCCCGCCGAAAACGACGAGCCGGAGCTGCACCAGATGGGTGCGACGGTGATCGGCGTGCGCTCTCTCGACGAGGCTTTTGGCCGCGCGTTCGACGAATTTGACTCAAGTTCGTCTACAGAGAAGTCACTTTTGGCGCATTGCACGATCTAGGAATACCATATATACTGAGAAAGTAACCTGTGGGAATACTACCCTGCGGGCGGACCAAGGAGAGTATATATGGAAGAGATCAACGTAACGAATCTGCCGATCATCCCGCTGCGCGGCCTGGCCGTGCTGCCCGGGGAGGTCATGCATTGCGATATCGGCCGGAAAAAATCCCTGTCGGCCATGGAGGCCGCGCTCAAGGGCGACGCGCTCGCGTTCTTTACGGCGCAGCGCGATCCGAAGGTATCCGAAATCACCGAGGGCGATATGGAGATGACGGGCACCGTCTGCCGCATCCGGCAGGTGTTCCGCATCCAGGGCGACACCGTGCACCTGCTCGTCACGGGCGTGGCGCGCGCCAAGGTCGTCGACATCCTGTCCGATTCGCCGCACTTTACCGCCAACATCCGCTATCTGACCGAGACGGAGCCGGACCCCGTCACGTGCGAGGCGCTGCGCCGCAGGATCGGCGCGGGCTTTTTAGAGCACGCCAAGGACAAGGACCGGCTCACGCAGGAGCAGCGCGACACGGTGCTGAACACGCGCGGGTTCTCCGCGTTTGTCGACGCGGTCGCGCAGAACGTCGTGGCGAAGCTTTCCGACAAGCAGACGCTCATCGGGGAGCCGGACGCGGAAAAGCGCTCGCTGCTTTTAATCCGCATGATCGACGACGAGCTCGAGATCGGCAAGGTCGAGAAGCGCATCGCGGAGAAAGTGCGCGGCGCGGTCGAGCGCAATCAAAAGGAGTTTGTTTTGCGCGAGCAGCTCAAGGCCGTGCAGGACGAACTCGGCGAGGGCGACGACTCCGAGAGCGACGCGTACCGCGCGCGCATGGAACAAAAAGCGCTGCCCGACGCCGTGCGCGAGAAGCTGGAAAAGGAGATTGACCGCTTCGACACATTGCCGCGCGGCTCGCACGAGGCGCCGATGGCGCAGAGCTACATCGAGCTGATGCTCGACCTGCCGTGGCTCGAGGAGTCGAGCGACAACCTCGACCTAACGAACGCGCGCGCCGTGCTCGATCGCGACCACTACGGCATGGCGAAGGTCAAGTCCAGGATCGTCGAGAGCCTGGCCGTGCAGAAGCTGACGAACAATCCCCAAGGGCAGATTTTGTGCCTGGCCGGCGCGCCCGGCGTAGGCAAGACCAGCATCGCGCGCGCGGTCGCGGAGGCGATGGGCCGCTCGTTCGTGCGCATGAGCCTGGGCGGCGTGCACGACGAGGCGGAGATCCGCGGGCACCGGCGCACGTACATCGGCGCGCAGCCCGGGCGGATCATCGCCGCGATGCGGCAGGCCAAGTACAGAAACCCCGTGCTCTTATTCGACGAGATCGACAAGCTTGGCAACGACATGCGCGGCGACCCCGCGTCCGCGATGCTCGAGGTGCTCGACAGCGCGCAGAACTTCTCGTTCGTCGACCATTTCCTTGAGCTGCCGTACGATCTCTCGCACTGCATGCTGCTCACGACCGCGAACGACGTAGGCGCCATTCCGCGGCCGCTGCTCGACCGCATGGAGGTCATCGAGGTGCCGAGCTACCTGTTCGACGAGAAGCTCGAGATCGCAAAAAGGCACCTTCTGCCGAAGCAGCGCCAAAAGAACGGCCTGACAAAGTCGAACCTCGCCGTGCCGGACGCGTCGATCGCGGCTTTGATTGACGGCTACACGCGCGAGGCCGGCGTGCGCGAGCTTGACCGCGTGCTCTCGAGCGTGTGCCGCAAGGCCGCCACGGAGATCGTGTCCGGCAAAAAGCGCGTCACCGCCAACGGCAGAAAGCTCGTCGAGTGGCTTGGGCCCAAGAAGTACGACCTCGACCGCCAGGCAAAGAAGCGCGACATCGTCGGCGTGGTCACGGGCCTGGCCTGGACGGGCGTCGGCGGCGACACGCTCGAGATCGAGGCCACGGCCGTGCCCGGCAAGGGCTCGCTGCAATTGACCGGCCAGCTCGGCGACGTGATGCAGGAGTCCGCCAAGGCGGCGCTGACCTATGTGCGCGCCAACGCCGACAGATTCGGCATCGAGCCGGATGCGTTCGAGCACCTCGACATGCACATCCACGTGCCGGAGGGCGCGGTGCCCAAGGACGGCCCGTCGGCGGGCGTGGCGCTGATGACGGCGCTCGTGTCCGCCTTAACCGGCATCCCCGTGCGGCACGACGTGGCCATGACGGGCGAGATCACGCTGCGCGGCCGCGTGCTGCCCATCGGCGGCCTGCGCGAAAAGCTGCTTGCCGCGGTGCGCGCGGGCATGAGGACCGTGCTGCTGCCCGACGAGAACCGCGAGAGCCTGTACGAGGTGCCGGACTCCGTCAAGAAGGCGCTGACGCTGCGGTTCGTATCGGAGGCGTCCGAGGTGCTCAAGTACGCGCTCGCCGAGCAGTTGGCAAAACCCGCGCCGTTGATCGAGATGGCCGATATGGAGGGCGCGCATGGAGCCGTTCGCCATTAAGCAGGCGGAGTTTGTCACGAGCGTCGGCGCGGACGGGAACTACCCGGACGCGTCGGCATGCGAAATCGCCATCGTCGGCAAGAGCAACGTCGGAAAGTCCAGCCTGATCAATTGCCTGACCGGCAACGGCAAGCTCGCGCGCACCTCGCAGACGCCGGGCAAGACGCGCATGATCAACTTTTTCCGCTTAAACCGGGAGTTCTATCTCGTCGACCTGCCCGGCTATGGCTTTGCGCGCGCGTCGAAGCGCGAACAGGCCGCCTGGGGCGGGATCATCGAGCGGTATCTCGCCTCCGGCCGCGTGACGCACCTGTTTTTGCTGCTCGACATCCGGCATCCGCCGACGGAGGCGGATAAACTGATGTTCCGCTACGTACTCTATTACGGTCTGCCGTTTACGCTGATCGCGACCAAGAGCGACCAGCTCGCGCGCAGCAAGCGAAAGCAGGCGGCAAACGCCGCTGGTAAGCTCCTCGGCGCGCCGCCGTTTGCCGTTCCGTTTTCGTCGGTTTCCGCCGAAGGGCGCGAAGAATTGCTCGATCGGATCGGACAGATTCTGAAAGATTGCAAACATGCTTGACGTGCGGCTTATTTTTCCGCATAATATGCACCGTAATCTGGTGAGGTAGGAGAACATAAGCCATGGCATTGAAAAAATGCCCCAAGTGTGAGCTGAATTACATCCGCGGCGACGCGCCTTACTGCGACATCTGCATGGGTGAGATGCGGCGCGCCGTCTCCAAGGGCAAGCCCGAGGAGGAGGAGATCGAGGCCCTGCTCTGCGCGGAGTGCGGCGAAGCAAACGCGGTGCCGGGGTTTGAACTGTGTCCGGAGTGTCTCAAGGAACAGAAGCGCCAGCAGGAGCTGGAGAACGCGGTGGACCTGGACATGGACCTCGCCGAGGTGCCGGAGAGCGAAGAAGAGGAAGAATAGGAAAGACCATGCGCGTGTTTGCCATCGGCGATCTGCATCTTGCCTACGGGGTCGAAAAGCCGATGGACCTGTTCGGGGAGCAGTGGATCGACCATCCCCGGCAAATCCGGGAACAATGGGTGAAATCCGTCGGGGACGAAGACGTCGTGCTCATTCCCGGCGATATCAGTTGGGCGATGCATCTTGCCGATGCGTTGCCCGATTTTGCGTTCATCGACGCGCTGCCCGGCAAAAAGATCGTGCTGCGCGGCAATCACGACTATTGGTGGAGCTCGCTGGCCAAGGTCGCGCGTGCGCTGCCGCCGTCGATCACCGCGGTCCAGAACACCGCCGTCAAACTCGACGGCCTCTGGGTCGGTGGCACGCGCGGCTGGTGCCTGCCCGATTCCGCGGTCCCTGACGCCGAGGACGAGAAGATCTACGCGCGCGAGCTGGGGCGGCTCAAGCTCTCGCTCGACAATATGGCAAACGACGGCGCGGACAGGCTCGTGATGACGCACTTCCCGCCGTTCGGCGAGCGCAACGGCGAGTCAGCGTTCACAAGGCTGTTCGAACAGTACCGCGTCGGCACCGTCGTCTACGGACACCTGCACGGTCCCGCCGCGCACAAAGGCGCGTTCGAGGGCGTGCGCAACGGCGTCAACTACCTGCTCGTCGCGGCGGATTACCTGGGGTTTGCGCCGAAGCGGGTCAGGTAAGGGGTACGGGGGAACGGGGGGAACGTTGGGGACCCCGCCTATCGGCCCACAGTTCGCAATGGTCGCGGTGCGTTGCGGCCGAAGCCGCTGCCTTCTACTCCCTTGCTCACTGGGCCTAATGCTTCGCTTCATCCGCCACAGGCGGCGCTCAGCTTCGGCCCCCTTTGGAAACCCG